>JALYGI010000193.1 GCA_030777185.1 Pseudomonadota bacterium | reverse complement strand
TCTTGGCGCCTCGTGCCGACCGGCTGCTCGCTCAAGGTCGGGGGGCGGCAGGTCTGGGGCCCGGGCGAATCGAGCAGCTGCTGCGCGTCGAGGATCCAGGCTTCGAGCAACACTCTGGGATCGACTTCTCTACGAGCGGAGCAGGATTGACCACCTTGACTCAAGGCGTCGGCAAGCGAGTAGGCTTCGCGCATTTCCGCCCGGGCGTCAGGAAGATACGCCTGATCGGCTATGCCATGGGGTTGGAACGGAGCCTCACAAAGGCTCAGATCATCGCGCTCTGGCTAGATACAGTCGGGATGGGACGTGGCCCGAATGGATGGATGACGGGCTTTTACGAGGCGAGCCGCAGCATCTACGGCCGCCCGCCCCATCTTTTGACAGAAGCCGAGTTCCTATCCCTCGTTGCCGTGCCGCTCGCTCCTGCAACCTTCGATCTCCAGCGGCGGAATGATGCTCTTCAAACCCGCGTAGCGCGCATCCAGCGCCTGGTCAGAGGACAGTGCCAACCGACGGGGCTCCGTGACGTCTGGCTGGAGGGCTGCGCAACGTCATGAGCGCGCCTGTCCCGTCGCTTCTCAGCCGGAGACGCGGAGAGCTCACGTGACCAGACCATGGAAGGATCAACTGCAAACCGTCGCGTGGGCTTGGGCAGCGAGCATCATTATCGCGTGAATCCTGCCGCAGCCCTTGACGCCGAGTCCGGGCTTCGGCGCGGTGATGTTTAAGGTTTCTTGCCCGCGAGCAGATCCTTGAGCCCGGCGAGCGGGCTCACCGGCGCCGCTTCCTCCTCGCTCTTCACCCCGGCCTGCTTGAGCGCGGTCTCCGCTTCAGGCGAACGAGGATAGGGGTCGAGGCTCAGCGACATCGTCTCGGCGACCGCTTCACCGATGTCGACGCTCGCGCCGTGGTAGAACACCACGTCGAGCTCGCCCTCGCTGAGCTCGATCTCCTCCTCGGCCGAGGTCTCCGGCTGCGGCCGGAAGAGAATCTCGAACCTCTCCTCGACCGTTTCGGGCACAGGCAGGTCGGTCGCGACGCAGCTCTGCGTGACGGCAGCGCAGAGCGTTCCGACCGCCCGGACTTCCTCCCCGCTCCGGGTCAGCGCCGCCTCCGCGCTCAGCCGCTCGATGCCGATCAGGCCGAAGCGCCTCGCCAGCGCCGCCCGCTCCTCTTCGTTGGCGCCGATGCTGAGCGCGCGCGGGGTGGTTCCGAGCGTATCCACCCGCAATGTGCGGCTGAATTCGGGCGTGCCGAGGGTCATGCGGGGAAGCTTCCCTTTAAGATGCTTTCCAAAGGCAGCGCCTGCAGCCTGCCGTAAAGCTCTCGTAACCGGCGGCTGACATAGTCGAGCGCGTCCAAATTTGGCGGTGCGCCGTGGAAGATGTTCTTGGCGACGACCGCGTTGAAATCGCCGCCGGCCTCGATCTGCGAGCGGAACGCGGCGAGCCGCCCGCCGAGCGCGCCCATCATCTTGCCGATATGCTTGCCCACCATGAGGTCGCCGATGCCGATCTGACGGATGCTGCCGTCCATGTCTTCGATGAACAGCTCGGTCAGCAGCACCGACGGCCGGCGCGTCTGCTGCTCTTCCGTCTCCAGCCGCAGCAAGGTCAGCGCCATCAATGCCGCGATCATGTCGAAGCGGCCATCGATCGTGTCGGGAACCTGCCCTGCCATATACCAGGCCGGATCGCGGCCGGCGTTCACCACCGCGTCATAAAGCGGCCGATAGACTTCGCGCTCTTGTCTGCCACCGAAGATCCGCGCCAGGAACGTCATGTGATTATCAACGTCATGTGCTTTTCCTTGGAAGCGCCCGCACGCGGCTTGCGCCCTGTCGCCGTTCCCGCATATTGGGATGGTGGCCCCCGGCCTGCAAGGCGGGTGCCGGCGCTTGGTGTCCGCCTGGCTGTTTTCAGGAGCTTTTCGTTATGAATTTCCGTCATGGACGCGGTGCCGCCTTAGGCCTGGCGCTTGGCGCCGTCATTCTTTCCTCCGGTTGCACCCGGATCAAGGACCGCCAGGGCTATCTTCTCGACGAGACGCTGGTGAGCGCGATCCAGCCCGGCGTCGACAATCGCGAGTCCGTTGCGACGACGCTCGGCCGCCCCACCTTCGTCGGCCAGTTCGACCAGCGCGACTGGTATTATGTGTCGCGCGACACCAAGCAATTGGCTTTCTCCATGCCGAAGCCGGAGGCGAACACCGTACTCCACATCCGTTTCGACGAGGCCGGCAACGTCGCCTCCGTCCGGCGGACCGGGCTCGAGCAGGTCGCCTCGATC
>JALYGI010000192.1 GCA_030777185.1 Pseudomonadota bacterium | reverse complement strand
GCTGTGGACTGCCGGGGGCAGTCCACATGCGCTGTTTGGCGCATGGCCGCGTTGCTCGATTGGCAGATAGTGACCGCTATCTGCCGCACTCGCGCCTTGCCCTGCGCCAAATCTCCCCTTGTCACGGCCTCATAAAGTACAGGCCTGGACCCTAGCCTGACGGCGTCTGGTCCTCCGGCAATTTCACCGTCTCGATCAGCAGATCGAGCTGCGCGTCACACCCGTTGGTGATCAGCGACGAGGCCGTGTTTTCGAGCCCCGCTGGTTTGGCCGGGAGGGTCTTGAACTTGATGATCGTCGGAGCGGCGGCGCCGTCCCAGCTCAGGCGATAATCGGCACCGTCAGTGATCGCAACGTCGGAGGGCCAGCTGACGGTGGCTTGCCCGGCGGGCCAGCTCACCCTTTTCGACGCGCCGGCGCCGGCAACGATGAGCGTCACCGGCTTCGTCGCATCAGCGCGCCAGAGCGTGACGTTGCTCTTGTCGGCCAGGCAGATGTTGGAGCTCTTCGACACATCGACGTGCCACAAGGTGGCCGGCCGCGGGGGAGCCGTCGTTCCGACGCTCCGAACCGCTCCGATTCGAGCGCGCCGCGCGGGAGTGGCCGCGGCCGTTTGCACCGATCGAGTCGCTGCGGGCTGCGCCGCGCCGGCCGCAAAGGTGCCGGGTCCGCGCAGCGTGCGCGTGCCGCGGCCGTCGAGCACCACCAGCATGTCGCTCGCCTTCAACGAGATTTTGCCGTTCTCGGGCAATGATTTGCCAGGTGGGAACATCTTGGCCGAGGGGCCGGTCGAGCGAACCACCAGAATATCGGCGGCCGCCGCGGTGGCGCCGGTCCCAAGAAAGAGGGCGAAGACAAGATGTCGCGCCTTGGCGCTATTTCGATCCCAAAACAAAGTGACCTCCCGGACCTGCTTCCCTGATACGATACACGAAATTCGCAAGAGCCGCATCACTCTTGTTCGCGGCCGATACTTGCTCCAGCTCCGCGAGAGCCGACAAATCGCCCGCGTCGAAACGCTCCCATAGTTCGACCAAATTGCGCCGCATCTCCGCCGGCAGGCTCGGCTTCGGCTCCCATACCATGACGGGCGTCGAGCGGCCGCTGAGCACGATCCGCCCCATCGGCCGGAACACGTCGAGCGTCGATTGGGACTTTGCTTCGTCGCTGACGAGGGCGGTGGTCTTGAGCGATTTGTTGGCCGACTCGAGCCGAGCCGCGGTGTTCATGCCGTCACCGAGGGCCGTATACTGGATCCGACCCTCCCCGCCGAAATTCCCGACCACCGCCTCGCCGCGGTGCAGACCGACGCGGGTGCAGCCGATCGGCGGCAGATCGGGATCGGCGCCCTGTTTGAAGACCTCACCCGCCTCGTACATCGCGATCGCCGCCAGAACCGCCCTATCGGCATCGTCCTCCCGCGGGATCGGTGCTCCCCAGAAAGCAACCACGGCGTCGCCGACGAATTTGTCGATCGTGCCGCCGTGCCGAAGCACGGTGTCGCTCAGAACATCAAGATAGCGGTTGAGAAGGCTCGACAGCTGTTCGGGCGTGATCGAGTGTGACAGCTTCGTGAAGCCCTCCAGATCGGTGAACATCGCATAGATCTGCTTTTTCTCGCCGCGTAATGCGAGCCGTTCGGGATCGCGCATGATCTGGTTCGCGATGTCGCGGGGCAGATATTTGCCGAGAGCCGATTGAGCGAAACGCCGCTGCTCGGAGCCGATCGCACGGGCCGCCGTGCCGATTGCTGCGAATGCGAGCGCCCAGCCAACGGCCCAGCCGAAGGCCGGCAGGCCCTGTGTGTCGACGTTGATCGTCTGGAGATAGAAGGGAAGCTTCACGAAAAAGATGCCCTGCAAGATCAGCACGATCGCGAGCTTCCAGCTGCGCAGCTCGAGCAGGCTCGTCAGGCCGCCCGCCACCACCACGCCCAAGGCGGCCACCCACAATGCCCAGCCGGGGATCTCGCCCGGCATGCGGCCATCGAGGAGCTGCGCCAGCAAATGCGCATGCACTTCCAGCCCTTTGGTGAGCTGGCCGTTGCTCCGGCTCATCGGCGTTTCGTAATCGTCGAGGTCCTGGATGTCGCCGCCGATGAGCACATAACGCCCCTCGATCATCGGCCGCAGCGCCGCCGCCCATTCCTCGCTGAAATTCTCGATCGGCAGCTTCGAGAAGACGGGCGTGTCCTCGCTTTGCGGCAGTCGGAAATCGATGCTGCGCGAATAGCTTCGAAACTCGGGATGGATCGGCGCCATCGCATTGGCAAGGAGCGGCGGGAGATTGGCAGGCTGATTGGGCCAGCTTCGGATAACGCCGTCCGCGCCGTCGGGCTCTAGCATGATGCTCGCCGGCCGCACCGGGCCCGGCGACACTTGCTTGAGGAAACCGCGCAGGAATTGCTCCTGCCAATATTGCATATAATCGGGATTGGTCTCATTCGATGCAAAGGCCAAAAAGGTCGGTGTCTTCATCCGCCGGAAGGCGTCGATCAGCAGCGGATCCTCCGGCTGCGCCTGATCGATCAGAATATCGATGCCGATCGCCTTGGGGTTCATCGCATCGATCGCGGTGAGCGCCTGCGCCAGCATCTTCCGGTCGAGCGGCGAGCGCTTGCCCACCTTCTCCAGCGTCTGGTCGTTGAACACCACCATCACGATCCGCTCGTCCTGCGCCACGCGCGCGGCGGCCGTGACCAGGCGCATGTCGTAGAGCGCGCGCTCGGCATCATTGGCGAGCGGGATCGCCCATCCGTAGCGGGCGAAGGCGAGGCCAAGCAGAAGGAAGAGTACGGTGCCGGCGAGCCGGACCGGGCCGATCTGCTTCAGCGTGCGCTTGGCTTGCGTTTTCCAGGGCGGCGGCCCGATCGTCTCTGCTTTCATTCGCCCCCCGGCGCGCAGTCTGAAGCTCGACTCGATCCGGCAGGTTACCGCCCTGGCGCGGCAAGTCCATCAGAAGCTTTTAAGGCGCGCCGAGGCGTCTCGCTTGGCTCCAGGCGAGATCGGCGAGCGGCTTCAGGCTTGCCGCCATGCGCTGCGCCTCGCGGACGTGGATCGTCCCGCTATTCTGCTCGCTTCTGCTCACCTGCTCTCCGATGCCTGGGATTCAATGGCGAGCATAGCGGGCGGCCGTGTTCGATCCCTTCGGCTGTCCGCGTCCGAGAAGTTACCGCTTTGCTAACCTTTTTCTGCCATCGATGCTTTCATGGGTCGGTTCGGATCGACATTGTCACGCCTGTTCCGCAGGAGCGAAAGCAACGCGAACCCGCGTCTGCGCCTGTTAATCTGGGCGACGCTTGCCGGCCTCATCTTCGGGGATCCGATCGCATTGGGCGACCCGCTGGAGGATCAGCTGCAGATCGCCAGAAACGCGGTTCGGCAGCACAAGGCCAGCGGCGAAGTCGTCATCGTCGGGGTCGACGAGAAAAGCCTGAGCCATCTGAACTCTTGGCCTTGGCCACGGCGGGATCAGGCTGCACTGGTCAGACATCTCGATCGGCTCGGGGCTCGAAAGATTTTCTTGACCTCAGACGTCTCGAGAAAAACTTATCCGAAGGACGATCAAGCCTTCGCGTCGGCTCTGGCCACTTCCAGAGCCGAAGTCACCCTTCCGATAAAATTCAGGATCAATCCCACCACTGGCGAGCGGACGGACAATTATCCGATTCCTGAATTACGAAAACATAGCCGCCTCGCGCACGTCAACGTCTATTACGATAGCTGGATGCAGGTTCAAACACTGACTTACGCGCTCGATTTCGACGGAGAAGCCTATCCTTCACTTTCGGCTGCGATGGCTGGAATGGTAGGTCGTTCGGGAGAAACGTTTCCGATCGACTATGCCGTCGATCCTCGAAGCATCCCGGTCCTCAGCGCAATCGACGTGATCCAAGGCAAGATTACTGAGCAGCAGGTGCGCGGTAAGACCGTCGTGATTGGAACGACGGCGTCGGAGTTGGGCGATCTTTATTTCTTTCCCGGCTATACCAGGCTTTCCGGCGTCTACCTGCATGCAATGGGAGCAGAAACGCTTAGGGAGGGCACTCCCGTCAATGGTGGGTGGCTGATCCCCTATTTGCTGGCTGTTCTCGGCGCTTTTTGCACCCTCAGGATACGGCACGCTGGGCTTTCCCTTGCTATTCTTGGTGCTGCCGCCGTCACTTTCCTGTTCCTGCCGCTTGCGCTGGAAGCGCATCGGATCTGGATCGACATTGTTCCGGCCCTCTTCCTGCTGCTGACCGCGGGCGGAAACCTCGCCTGGACCAGCTTCCGGCAAGCCTATCGGCTTCGCGGCACGGTCAATGCTATCTCCGGCCTTCCGAACCTCAACGCACTTCGCCAGGAGGAGGTCGAGTTGGATCGACCGCTCATTGTCGCCCGCATTCTGAATTATGCCGAGATCACCTCCTCCCTGCCACCGGAGGACGAGAAGGCGCTTGTGGAGCAGATCGCCAACCGCCTCTGCATCGGTGCGGCGAACCGGAAGCTCTACCAGGGCGACGAAGGGCTCTTCGCCTGGTTCGAACAGCCGGCTCCTTTGGGCTCCATCGGGGAGCATTTGGAGGCCCTGCACGCTCTCTTCCGCAGCCCGATCGTCGTGGCCGGCACTCGGCTCGATCTGTCCATCGCGTTCGGCCTCGATGCGGGGAATGACAGGCTGCACGCCAATCGGCTCGGAAGCGCGCTCGTCGCCGCGGACGAGGCGGCGCACGAGGGGCTCAAATGGAAGGAATATGATCCGGAGAAACTGAAGGAAGCATCGTGGAAGCTGTCGCTCCTGAGCCAGCTTGACGCGGCGATCGACGCGGAGGAATTGTGGATCGCCTACCAGCCCAAGCTCGATTTGAAGACGGGCCGGATTATCGGCGCCGAAGCGCTGGTCCGCTGGACGCATGCGGAG
>JALYGI010000191.1 GCA_030777185.1 Pseudomonadota bacterium | reverse complement strand
GTATCCGGCCCCTTGAAGACGATCACCGTCCCGGATAGGCGGGCAGCCTCTCTTGCCTGCTCCACCTTGCTTCCGGTGAGCGCCCCGAACAATCGTCCGAATTCCCCTGCATGCGGCGTCAGGATGGGGAGGTGCTTTGCCCGCTTTAGCGCCTCCGGGCCATCAGCAGAAAGAAGGCTGAGCGCATCTGCATCGAGCACGAGCGGCACGTCCCCCTCGATAACCCCGTCAAGAGTATCGCGAGCCCACTGGCTTCGCCCTAGCCCCGGCCCCAAAGCAACGGCCCCGGTCCGTGCATCGTGGACAGCGGCGGTATCGCCGACGCTCTGCACGATCGCGCTGGGCACAGCGGGAACCCGGCGTCCGGCGACAAGCCTGACATAGCCGGCCCCTGCCCTGGCCGCAGCCGCCGCTGTCAGAGCGCTCGCGCCAGGCATGTCACCGGCGATCACTGCGACATAGCCTCTTGTATATTTGTGATCATCGGGGCCGGGCCGCGCAATGGCGGGCGCGCCGATCTGATGGAGCCGGCTCATTGCCTCCACGCCGATGTCGCAGATTGCGATCCGGCCCATGTGACGCGCCGCGGGCTGCAGCAGGTGCGACGGCTTCAGCGTCTGGAATGTGATGGTCAGATCATATTCGGGAAGCGGGGACAGCAGGCGCCCATCGTCTGTCGCGGCGCCGCTTGGGAGGTCCACCGCCACTCGCACCCGCGCAGCGGCCGCAAGACGCATCAGTTCGAAAGCGGTTTGTTCGTCCAAGCCTCGCTTCAACCCGGTGCCGAACAGGGCATCGACCAGCAGCGGCGCGGGCGGATTTCCACCCAGATCCTCGATTGACTGGCCCCACGAATCACGGGCGGCCTTGGCGGCCGGGCTTTGCGGCTCGCCGAGCGCCGCCACGCGCACCTTCACGCCGCGCTCCTGAAGCGAGCGAGCGATCACATAGCCGTCGCCGCCATTGTTGCCGGGACCGCACAGGACCAATGCCGGGAGGGGGCCTGCATGACGCCAGATCGCTTCCGTGGCGGCCGTTCCAGCGCGCTCCATCAGTGTTTCGACGGGAGTGCCGCCCGTGATCGCCGCCGCCTCGGCGGTGCGCATCTCATCTGCAGTGAGGATCGTGCGCCAAGACATTCCCGCTAATCGCGCTTCACCGTCGCCGGCAGGCGGTAGCGATGGCCCGCCAACGCCACTTCGATGCGATCCTTACCGAGGATCGAAACCACAGCCTTCTCCGCCCCGTCGGCGGCGATGACGCCGCGGCCGTCGGTGGTCACGAGGAGGCGGCGAAAGCCACCGTCTGGATGCCGCACGGTGAGGATTGTTCCCTCCGCTCCCTGGACCCGCTCGATAATGCAGACCCGCTGGAAATCCCCGGCTCCGGCGGGAGCGCAGTCGACCCGCTCCTCTTCAGCCTCGGCCGTGGCAGGCGCTTCACGGCTCGTCTGCTTTGGCTCGCCGCAGCCGGTCGTCAGGAGCAGAGCGTTGAGGGCGAGAAAGAACGCTTTCATCGCCTGCTGATTGGCCGATGCGGCACGGCCCCGCAAGGGCGCGCGCGGCTCGCCTCAACGCAGCCGGCTGCGATGAACCGCGAGCCTGTTGAACAAAGCGTCGGAGCCGAGCAGGTCGTCGAAGCTTTGGTCCTGCTCGTCATCCTGAAGTATGTTCCGAGAGGCGAGCCGGATCGAGCGCTTCAGCGTTCGGAGGCTCTGCAGCTCGTTGCCGGCAATGCTCCGGGCAAGCGCCTCCGCTGCCTGCGGAGCGTTGTCGGAGAAGAACTCTGCCAAGCCGATCCGCTCCGCCTCCCGCCCGTCCACCGCTTGCGCGCCGAACAGCAGCCGCGCCGCCTGTCCAGTGCCGACCAGCGACACGAGCCGGTGCACATCCTCCTGCGGATAGGAGATACCGAGCTTGGCCGGCGTGGTGGCGAATTGCGCCTTAGGTCCGGCCACCCGTATGTCGCATGAGATGGCGACCGCCACCCCGGCGCCGTAGCTGCCGCCTTCCACCAAAGCGATGGTGGGGATCGGCAGGTCCCGCAGGCGATCGAGCCCCTTCCGGATGGCCTGGCGGAACTCGGCACGGGCTTCGGGCTCGTGCCTAAACCGGTCGAAGCTCGAAAGATCGGCGCCCGCGCAGAAGATGCCGCCCGGTTCGCCCGATAAGATAAGGACCAGAGCCCCGTTCCGCTCCGCCTCTTCGGCTTTATCGGCAAGGACGGACCAGCCTTGCAGTGCAATGGCATTGCGCGCCTCAGGGCGAACCATGCGAAGCCTTGCGATCGCGCCGTCTCTGCCGAGCTCGAACATGGGGGAGGCCTAAAAAAAGGCCGGGCCGCCCGCAAGGGCCGCCCGGCACAGGGAAACACAGCGCTTGACCAAAAGGGAGCAAGGGCCATGCGCGAATGTCCGCATAGCGATCACTATGCTTCGACCCGTTGCAGGGAAGGGAGCAAGGGCCGTGCCACGACGCTGTCCCGCGGGATGCGATGGTTAAGCGCCTGGAACCCTGTCCCGGCGCGGCACAGCGGGGTCATCTGAGACGGCTGGCCAGTAGCCACCAGCAGGGATTCTCCGCCGCGATCCGGTAGGCCGCGCGGTCGCGGTCTTCCTCGCTCCGGTACAAGGCAAAGCAGGTGGCGCCCGAACCCGACATGCGTACGATGATCGGGTCGCCGTGCTCGCCAAGCGCCGCGAGCACGTTCGCGATCGCCGGCGCCACCGTCAGGGCGGGATCCTCGAGATCGTTCCGGCCCAACAGGGCGGCTTCCATGGGTTCGGCGACGAGAAGCGGCCCGCGATCCACTCCGTCCCAGCCGGAGAACACGGCGCCAGTCGAGACCGGCACCTTCGGATTGACCAGCAGCAGCGGAGTCCCGGAAAGATTTTCCTCCTTCATCGGCTGCAGCTCGTCACCCCTTTCCCTGCCTATGGCGGTCCGGCTCCTCAGACACGCCGGAACGTCCGCGCCAAGGCTTGCCGCAATCGAGAACAGTTCGGCTTCGAGCGCACCCAGGCCCCACCAGCGGTTGAGCAGCCGCAGCGCCGCGGCAGCGTCCGCGGAGCCGCCGCCGATCCCGGACGCGACGGGCAGGCGCTTGTCGAGGAAAAGAGCGGCGCCATCCCGCACATCGAACCGCGCGCGGAGCGCTTCGGCGGCGCGCAGGACGAGGTTCTCGCCCACCAGCGCGGCTGCAAATGCCCCGACGACATTCAATCGGAGCGTATCGCTTTCGCCGACGCTCAGCCGGTCGCCATCCTCGGCAAAGGCGAAGATCGTCTCAATTCGATGATAGCCGTCGGGCCGCCTGTCACGGACGTGGAGCGCCAGGTTGATCTTGGCATAAGCAACCTCCTCCATCAGGGGGAGGCGAGCTTCGCCGTCAATCCGCTGTCGATCTTGGCGCGAATGCGTGCGGCATCCTTCTCCTCCGCGTGGAGGAGCGCGGCCTGCCAGGCGTAACGCGCCTCGTAATGGCGGCCGGCGCTGTAATAAGCATCGCCAAGATGCTCGTTGAT
>JALYGI010000190.1 GCA_030777185.1 Pseudomonadota bacterium | reverse complement strand
GCTGTAAACCGCAATCGATCGCATTCGAGCCTGCATCGCCTCACTATGCTGCAATGCAGCAACAGCGCAAGCCTAGAGCCTCTCCCGACGAGGCGGCATCAGCAGGTGCGGCCTGCCTCGCAGGCCGTAGCCATGTCCGGGGGACATGGCGACCTGCTGATCCTTGTCGGATCAGAAAGGCTCCAGGTCAATGTCTAGAGGATCTCGCGGACCTTCTCCTGAGGACGACAGAGGCGGACGCCTTTTTCAGTCTCCACAAGCGGACGATTGATCAGGATCGGATTGTCGACCATCGCTTGAAGGATTGCGTCCTCGCTGACATGGCCGCCAAGCAGGTCGAGATCGGAGGCAAGCGACTCCTTTGCCCGAAGCCCTTCGCTGGGGCGAAGCCCGGCGCGGTCATAGAGCCGCTTCAGCTCCTCCTTGACGGGCGGGTGCTTCAGATAATCGACCACCGTCACCTCTGCGCCCTCCTGTTCGAGGATCTCCAGCGTCTTGCGCGAAGTGCCGCATTTGGAATTGTGATAGATCGTCGCTTTCATCCTCTTGTCCTCCGGAAGGCCCTTCTGCTTGGCGATATAGCAGAAGTGCGGCCGTGAAGATCCTTTGGCTCTGGGCGCTCTCCATGTTAGGCGCGCCGTCATGCTGACCCTCAACGGAATCACGGTGCGCCTTGGCGGGCGTTCGATCCTCGACGGCGCCACCGCCGCGCTGCCCCCGCGCAGCAGGGTGGGGCTGGTCGGACGGAATGGCGCCGGCAAGTCAACTCTGGTCCGCGTGATCGCCGGGATGCTGGAGCCGGACGACGGCTCGGCCGAGATGCCGCGCGGATCGCGGCTGGGCTATATCGCGCAGGAGGCACCGGCCGGCAACGCGACTCCTTTCGAGACGGTGCTGGCCGCAGATCGGGAGCGAGCCACTCTCCTTTTGGAAGCGGAATCCTGTGAGGAGCTCGGCCGGCTCGGCGAGGTCCACGAGCGGCTGAACGCGATCGATGCTCATGCCGCGCCCTCGCGTGCCGCGCGCATCCTTATCGGCCTCGGCTTCGACGAGGAGATGCAGCACCGGCCGCTGGACAGCTTCTCGGGCGGCTGGCGGATGCGCGTCGCGCTCGCCGCCTTGCTCTTCTCCGCGCCCGACCTGCTGCTGCTCGACGAGCCTTCGAACCACCTCGATCTCGAGGCGGTGCTCTGGCTCGAGGACTTCCTGAAAACCTATCCCGCGACCATCGTGGTCGTCAGCCACGAGCGCGACTTTCTCAACAACGTCGTCGACCACATCCTGCATCTCAGCCAGGGCAAGCTGACGCTCTATCCCGGCGGGTACGATTCGTTCGAACGCCAGCGGGCGGAGCGCCAGGCTCAGCTCGCCTCCGCACGCGAGAAGCAGATGGCGCAGCGCGAAAAACTGCAGGATTATATCGCGCGCAATTCCGCCCGGGCTTCGACCGCCAAGCAGGCCCAGTCGCGGGCGAAGGCGCTCGCTAAGATGCAGCCGATCGCGGAAATGGTCGACGATCCGAGCTTGTCTTTCGGCTTTCCGAACCCGCAGGAGCTTCGGCCGCCTTTGATCACGCTCGACATGGCATCGGTCGGCTATGCGGAGACGCCGGTGCTGAGTCGCCTCAACCTTCGGCTCGATCCCAGCGATCGAATCGCGCTTCTCGGCCGCAACGGCAACGGCAAGACCACGCTCGCGCGGCTGCTGGCGGCGCAGCTTGCTCCAATGGAGGGCGGCGTTACCCGGAGCCAGAAGCTCAAGGTCGGCTATTTCACGCAATATCAAGTGGAGGAGCTGGACGGCGGCGATACTCCGTTCCAGCACATGGCGAGGCTGATGAAGGGGGCGACGCCCGCCGCCGTCCGCTCGCAGCTCGGCCGGTTCGGCTTTTCCGGCGACAAGGCACTGACCGAAGTGCGCAAGCTCTCGGGCGGCGAACGTGCGCGGCTGTCGCTGGCTTTGATTACGCGCGATGCCCCGCACATGCTCATCCTAGACGAGCCCACCAACCATCTCGACGTCGACGCGCGCGAAGCGCTCGTTCAAGCGCTCAACGGTTATTCGGGTGCGGTGGTGGTGGTCAGCCACGATCGCCACATGCTGGAGCTGATCGCCGACCGGCTGGTCCTGGTCGATGGCGGCACGGCGCGCGAATATGACGGCAGCATCGAGGATTATACCGCGTTCGTGCTGGCCAAGGATCCAGGCACTGCCAAGTCTCAGCCCAAGGCCAATCGCAAGGAGGATCGCCGGACCGCGGCGGCCGCCCGGGAAAAAGGGCAGGCGCTTCGCTCCCGAGCCAAAGCCGCCGAAGCGGAGATGGCGAAGCTCATGGCGACTCGAAGCGCGATCGACCGCGCGATGTTCGATCCTTCGGGGGCGGAAAAGGAACTGGCGAAACTTACCATGACCGAGCTCATGAAGCGGAGGGCCGAAGTCGAGCGGCAGCTCGAGGCAGCCGAAGCGCGGTGGCTCGAGGCCAGCGAGGCGCTGGAGCAACTCGCCGCTTAAGCCGTTGACCCGGATCGGGTGTCTTAGCCTTCGACCCGCGCGATCTCGAGGATCTCGATCGCGTCTTCTTCGCCCGCAAACTCAACCAAGTCTCCGACGCCCGCTCCCATCATCGCTCGGGCGAGCGGCGCCGAAAAGGCGATGCGGCCGCCGGCAGGGTCCGCTTCGTCATCGCCGACGATGTCGATGGTTCGCGCCGCTCCGCGGTGACGGAAGCTTACGCGCGAGCCGAAGCCGACTTCGCCGTCTGCTGGCGGCGGTGCGAGCTGCGCCGTCGCGAGGCGGGTGCGCCAATAGCGAAGGTCGCGCTTGGCCTCCTCCAGCCGTGCCTCATCCTGCCCGGCCGCGACGGCCGCTTCGAGCTCCGCCACGCGCGCCGCGGTTTGCGCGAGCCCGCTGCGTGTGACCAGATTGGGCCCGACGGGGATCGGCAACTCGAATCTCGGCTCCTTATGCTCCTCGTCGCTCTCGCGGCGGAATGCTACGCTCAATTGAAAGTCCTCCTCATCCGTATAACCGAGTTGTCACCCGTTCGTTGCGCACCTCCAGGAAGGAGCTAGACCGGGCACTGTCCCAGCCTGAACCAGCATTTGAAAGCCTCCCATGATCCCACGCGTGCTGATCGATGTCGCCGAGGTGCCCGGCGGAGGCGGGGAGCTTCGCCTGATCCAGCGCGGCTCCGAATTCTCTATCATGCTTGGCGCGAACGAGCTGATGAACAGCCGCCTCAGCGGCTCGGAGGAGGCGCTTGCCGCAATGGCGTGCCAAAGGATCTCGGCCACCGCCCGGCCTAGGCTTCTGATCGGCGGCCTCGGTATGGGCTTCACCCTTCGCGCCGCGCTGAATGCGCTGCGCGCCGGGGCCAGGATCGAGGTGGCGGAGCTGGTGCCGGCGGTGATCCGATGGGCATTGGACCCGATGGCGCCTCTCTTCGGCGGCAGCCTGACGGATGCGCGCGTCAGCATCCTTGAGGCCGATGTCGGCGATCTCATCGCATCCGCACGCGCCCTTTATGACGCGATCCTGCTTGACGTCGACAACGGCCCGGACGGGCTCACCCGCGCGGCCAATGATCGTCTGTACGACATGGACGGGCTGGGAAGGGCGCGGGGAGCGCTCCGCCCTGGAGGCGTGCTTGCAATCTGGTCTTCAAGGCCCGACCGGGCCTTCAGCCAGCGGCTCCGCAAGGCTGGTTTTGCGGTGGAGGAGGTGACAGTCCGTGCCAATGCCGGCCGGTCCGGCGCACGGCACGTTATCTGGCTGGCTGCCAGGACGGCCGGGCGGGCTCCGGGTGAGTAGACCCGAGGCCGCGAAAGCTCCGGCTCCCTTCGCGGTCCGGGAACGCTTGTGCACACAGGCGGTTGGACTCCGCACATCATCACATCGAGGCACCCGAACATGGCCGAAGAGCAGGAAGTTGCGGCGATCCCGCTTGTCGAGGAGCGCGTGATCGTCGGCAAGCGGCAGGTGGAAACCGGGCGCTACCGGGTGCGGATCTCGGTTGAGGAACGCGAGGAGCGTGTGCCGGTCGAGCTCGCCCATGACGAAGTCGAGATCGAGCGGGTGCCGAAGAACCTGGGCGTCCAGGAGCTGCCGAGCGTGCGCCTGGAAGGGACCACCACGATTATCCCGGTGGTCGAGGAAGTGGTGGTTGTCGAGAAGCGGCTGGTGCTCGTGGAAGAAATCCACGTCCGTCGCAGGACCTCGACCGCGACCGAGGAGGTCCCGATCAGGATACGTGCCGAGCAGGCCGCAATCGAGCGCGAAGCCGTGAACCGCGAGGAGGACCGAGGGCCGATCATCGGCGGTTCCTGCCCGTTTCCAAGCAGCTAGACTGGATCGCTGCACGAGCCGATCTGTTCGTAACCGAGAATTAGATGTTGTCGTGGAAAAAGCGGGCCATGGCGGCCCGCATTCCCACCAAGCCTATCCTTCAGCGCCTCCTTGCGCTCGGCTGCCTTGCCGCGGCGGCGGGGTGCTCCCGCGAAGCGCCCGATGCCGCGGGATCCCCGAAGGGGCCGCAAGCCGCACCGGCCGTGGCTGAAGCCTCGCCTCCGCCACAAATCGTGGCCGGCAGGGTCGGAAGTGCGGCGCAGGCGTTCAAGATCGACACCTTCCTCCAACCCGATCGTCCGCTGAAGCCGCGGGATTATGTCTGGGACGCCGAGGGCGCTCCCAAGGGGCCCTTGCGGATCGTAGTCGATATCCAGGCGCAGCGCCTTTATGTCTATCGCGGCGGGGTCGAGATCGGACGCTCCACGCTCATCTACGGCGCCGACGACAAGCCGACGCCGATAGGAACCTTCCCCATCCTTGAAAAAGACGCGGACCACGTGTCCAATCTTTACGACGCCGAGATGCCTTACATGCTGCGGCTCACCTGGGACGGCATCGCCATCCATGGCAGCGAGGTCGACGAATGGGCCGCGACCAACGGCTGCATCGGCGTTCCGGACGAATTCGCGGCGCTCCTTTTCGCCGAAGCGAAACTGGGCGACCCAGTGCTCGTCACCAATGGCTGGATGACCGAAATCTACGACACCTGAGCGTCAGCGCTTGCGGTAGGCGCGAGCGATTCCTCCCGATTTCCTCCAGATGGCTGGAGGAATGGCCCTGCAGCCGTGCCCGGGACGGCCTTAGCCGCTCTCGCGGCTCAGCCACTCCTCTAACCACTTGATGGTATAATCGCCCTCCATGAACTCAGGATCGTGGATCAGGGCCTGGTGGAGCGGTATCGTGGTCTTCATGCCCTCGATCACATATTCCTCGAGGGCGCGGCGAAGGCGCATGATGCAGCGTTCGCGGTTGGAGCCGTAGACGATCAGCTTGGCGATCATGCTGTCATAATAAGGCGGCACCTTATAGCCGCCGTAAAGCCCGCTATCGACGCGCACATGCATGCCGCCCGGAGCGACATAGGCTTTCACCGTGCCCGGGGAGGGCGCAAAGGTCTTCGGATCCTCGGCGTTGATGCGGCATTCGATGGCGTGGCCGCGGAAGGTGATCTGGTCCTGCTTGCAGGAAAGCTTTTCGCCGGCCGCGATCCGGATCTGCTCGCGCACCAGATCGATGCCGGTGATCATCTCCGTCACCGGATGCTCCACCTGAAGCCGGGTGTTCATCTCGATGAAGAAGAATTCGCCGTTCTCGTACAGGAATTCGATCGTTCCGGCGCC
>JALYGI010000189.1 GCA_030777185.1 Pseudomonadota bacterium | reverse complement strand
CTGCCGCTGATCGTCGGCGGCGTCTGCATCCTGACCTCGATCATCGGCACCTATTTCGTCCGCCTCGGCCGCAGCCAGTCGATCATGGGCGCGCTCTACAAGGGCTTCTGGACGACTGCTGCGCTCTCGGTCCCGGCGCTCTATTACGTCACCGCGCAAACCCTCGATCAGGGCATGAACACCGTGATCGGCGGCCCGCGCGAAGCGGCCGGCTTCGAGGTGGAAGGGCAGGTTGCGACCGAGGCCGTGGCAGGCGGCTTCACCGGCATGGACCTTTTCTGGTGCATGATGGTCGGCCTCGCGGTGACTGGCCTCCTCGTCTGGATCACCGAATATTATACCGGCACCAAGTTCCGGCCGGTGAAATCGATCGCCAAGGCATCCACCACAGGCCACGGCACCAACGTGATCCAGGGCCTCGCGATCAGCCTTGAATCGACGGCGCTTCCGACCCTCGTCATCTGCGTCGGCATCATCGTCTCCTACCAGCTGGCCGGTTTGATCGGGATCGCGTTCGCGGCAACGTCGATGCTGGCGCTGGCCGGCATGGTGGTCGCTCTCGATGCCTATGGCCCCGTCACCGACAATGCCGGTGGAATCGCCGAGATGGCGGGCATGGAGGAGGATGTGCGCACCCGCACCGATGCGCTCGACGCCGTCGGAAACACCACCAAGGCGGTCACCAAGGGCTATGCGATCGGATCGGCCGCGCTTGCCGCGCTCGTGCTGTTCGGCGCCTATACCACCGACCTTCAGGAGTTCGGACCCGAACTCGGCATCGGCCCCGCCGGCGTCGATTTCTCGCTCTCCAATCCCTACGTTGTCGTCGGGCTGCTGCTCGGCGCGCTGCTGCCCTACCTGTTCGGCGCGATGGGCATGACCGCCGTCGGCCGCGCGGCGGGCGACGTCGTGATCGACGTGCGAAACCAGTTCCGGGAGAACCCTGGTATCATGGATGGCACCTCGCGGCCCAATTACGCCCGGACCGTGGATCTCGTCACCAAAGCCGCGATCAAGGAGATGATCATCCCGTCGCTCCTGCCGGTGATGACCCCGATCGTCGTCTACTTCGTGATCGCCACGATCGCTGGCCGCGAGCAGGGTTTCGCCGCCCTCGGCGCTCTGCTGCTCGGCGTGATCGTCTCCGGCCTGTTCGTCGCCATCTCGATGACGAGCGGCGGCGGGGCATGGGACAATGCCAAGAAGTATATTGAAGACGGCAATCACGGCGGCAAGGGCTCGGAAGCCCATAAGGCGGCCGTGACCGGCGATACGGTCGGCGATCCCTACAAGGACACGGCCGGCCCCGCCGTCAACCCGATGATCAAGATCACGAACATCGTCGCCCTGCTGCTGCTTGCGGCATTGGCGGGCGGCGGTGCCTGATCTTCGGCCAAGGTCGTTCAGGCTGAACTAGCCTGATCCCGCGAGAACCCCGCACGGATCTGCTCCGTGCGGGGTTTTTCGTTGCGGGCCCCGGTTTTCAGCCGGCTTGGCGAGAGGCGGATTGAGGATGGAGCATCGGAGCATTACTCTCGAGTGGGATGCGAACGGGAGACGGCAATGCGCCTTTATGTGACGAAGCCGAGTCCCTATGCCCGGAAGGCCTGGGTTGCCGTGCTGGAGCTGGGCCTGGAAGACCGGGTGGAGATCGTCGAACTGCCGGCGCGAATGCCGACGGTCCCCAAGCCCGACCTTGAAGCCGTCAATCCGCTCGGAAAGGTGCCATCGCTGGTCACCGACGACGGCGATCTGATCGCGGATTCTCCAGTGATCGTCGCCTATCTCGATCATCTGGCGGGGGGGCGCCTCATTCCGCCCGAGCCGCAGCGCTGGCGCGCGCTGACGCTCGAGGCGCTGGCCGACGGATGCATGGACGCAGGCGTTGTCCTGCGCATCGAAGGTCTCAAGGGCGAGGCGCATCGCGATGCGGGAGAGATCGCCGCCCACGGAGCGAAGATCGAGCGCACGCTCGACCTCATCGAATCCGACCCGCGCTGGCTGTCGGGAGAGATGAACGTCGGGTCGATCGCGCTCGTCTGCGCGATAGATTGGCTCATCTTCCGCAGCCTCATTCATTATCCGCTGATCGGACGGCCGCACCTCGCTCATGCCATGGCGAGACTGTTGGAGCGGCCGGCCTTCGCAGCGACGCGGCCCTGATCCGCTCGGCAGGCTGGGCGGGCTTCCCTTTCCTTTCGCGCGCCGACGCTGTAAGGGCCCCCTGATTTTTAGCTTACAGGCCCCAAGAGGATTGATGGCGAAGGAAGAACTTCTCGAAATGCGCGGACAGGTGATGGAGCTGCTGCCCAATGCCATGTTCCGCGTCCGCCTCGAGAATAACCACGAGATTCTTGGCCATACCGCCGGCAAGATGCGCAAGAACCGAATCCGCGTGCTGGTCGGCGACGAAGTGCTCGTCGAATTGACACCCTATGATCTGACCAAAGGCCGGATCACCTACCGCTTCATGCCGGGCCGCGGCGGCCCCGGGCCGTCCTGACCGCGCCGTAGCGGCGCCAAGCAATGCGCCTGATCCTCGCCTCCGCCAGTCCGCGCAGGCTCGACCTGCTTGCGCGGATCGGGATCGTCCCGGATGCCGTGGTACCGGCCGCCATCGACGAGACGCCGCGAAAGGGGGAGCTGCCGCCTCAACATGCCCGCCGGATGGCGGCGGAAAAGGCGGCGGCCGTGGCAGGAAGCCATGCGGGGGCCTTGATCCTTGCAGCCGACACGGTGGTGGCGGCGGGGCGCCGTATTCTCGGCAAGGCGG
Source organism: Pseudomonadota bacterium (assembly GCA_030777185.1). Classification (GTDB taxonomy): domain Bacteria; phylum Pseudomonadota; class Alphaproteobacteria; order Sphingomonadales; family Sphingomonadaceae; genus Allosphingosinicella. The sequence goes on along the minus strand of JALYGI010000189.1, from coordinate 436 downwards.
AAGACGAAGCTGAGGCGAGAGCCCATTTGTTGCTGCTTTCCGGCCGGCGCCACCGGGTCCACTCGGCCGTCACTCTGATCGATCGGGAGGGGAAAGCCCGGCACCGCCTCTCGACCAGCATCGTCACCTTCAAGCGCTTTGCCCAGGAGGAGCTGGACGCCTATATTGCGGGCGGCGAGTGGCAGGGCAAGGCGGGCGGCTATGCCATCCAGGGGCGGGCCGAAGCGCTGATCCGCCAGATGTCCGGCAGCTATTCGGGCGTGATGGGACTTCCGCTCTATGAGACGCGGACTCTGCTCAAGTCCGCCGGCTACCCGATTGGCTGAGTGGCTCTACGAGGAGGGGATCGGCGAGAACCGCGCCGCTCTCGCCGATCGCGGGGAGATCGTGGAGGCACAGGTCGAGCTTCCGGGGGAGATCATTGCCGGATCGATCC
>JALYGI010000188.1 GCA_030777185.1 Pseudomonadota bacterium | reverse complement strand
TCGCCACCCACTGCGCCGGCTGCACGACCGGCGGCTACGACCTGGGTCAATCTCGGCGCTGCCCCGACCGGGCAGTCGATCGCCGTCGACGCATCAAGCCTCATTGAAGAGGGAAGCTACCGCAGCGGCTGGTTCCGGCTGACCAATCCGGGCGCGGCAGCGCGCAGCGCCTCTTCCTTTTTACTCCGCGTCGATTGCACCGCCAGAACCATCAATTCGATGGCGGTGCGGAAGTACGGCTCGAACGGGGCGATCACGGAGGAGCGGGGCTTCGGACCAGACGGGGAGGGCGCGGCCGCGATAGAAGAGGGCACCGTGATGCAAATCGCTTATTTGGCTTTGTGCACCTGAGCTTCGCTAGGCCTGATCGGCTGAGGTGGAAGCGCTATGCGCTTCCGCGGAAGACCGCCTTGTCGGGAAAGGCTCTAGCGCCGGACTGAACAGAGTGGTCGCCAGCTGGTACCTAAGCCTTCATTGCGCCAGCGCACGTCCGACCCTATCTGAAAAGCAACCTGTTCAGCCAAGGGAGCCCCATGACCACCTTCGACGACCGCGAACGCGCATTCGAGAACATGTATGCCCGCGATCAGGAGATGCAGTTCAGGATCCTTGCCCGGCGCAATCGGCTGCTCGGCGCATGGGCGGCGAACCTCATGGGGCTGACCGATGTCGAAGCCGAATCCTACGCCAAGGACGTGGTTCGTGCGGATTTCGAGGAAGCGGGTGACGAGGATGTGATCCGCAAGCTCTTGGGCGATCTCACCTCCGCAGGCGTTGAATGCGACGAAGCCCGCATTCGCCAGGCGCTCGAGCACAAGGCGGTCGAGGCGCGGCGCCAGCTGATGGAATCCCAGGGCTGATCCGATGGCGATGGAATCGCACGAGATCGAGAGGCTGATCCGCGAGGGCATTCCCGATGCGCGCGTGGAGATCACCGACCTTGCCGGCGACGGCGACCATTATTCCGCGCGGGTGGTTTCCGAAAGCTTCAGGGGGCAGCCGCGCGTCAAGCAGCATCAGCGCGTTTACGAGGCGCTGGGCGGGCGGATGGGCGGCGCGCTTCACGCGCTCCAGCTTACCACCGCGACTCCCGATTGAGGACCAAAGACATGACCGACACCACCAGCCGCATCGGCGAGATCGTGAATTCGAATGATGTCGTCTTGTTCATGAAAGGCACGGCGCTTTTCCCGCAATGCGGCTTTTCAAGCCGCGCCGTGGCAATCCTCGATCATCTCGGCGTTCAGTTCGAGACGGTCGACGTGCTCCAGGATCCGGAGATCCGGCAGGGAATCAAGGCCTATTCGGATTGGCCCACGATCCCCCAGCTCTATGTGAAGGGCGAGTTCCTCGGTGGATCCGACATCATGATGGAGATGTTCGAGGCCGGCGAGCTCCAGCAGCTTCTGGAGGAAAAGCAGGTCGCCAGGGCTGGCTGAGCCTTGGCGGATCTGCCGTCCATTCCCGTATTGCCAAATAGGCGACCGCCGCCGCCTGCGCCCTGACGGGGGCTTCTCCCTGCCGAAGAGACAAGGGCGAACTCACTTCACGGAAGCTGAAGATTGGGGGGCGGAGGCGCGACCGGAAAGAGCGCCATCCGCCCCGACAGTGGAACAATGTGGACGCGATAAAAGATACACGTGCCGTGCCAAAGGAACGGAACGGCGGAAAAGCGCGGCTTCCAATGGTAAACGGCCAATCGGCACTTGCCCCCTTTGTAAAGTCTGCCGACAGCAGTCGCTCTGCCTAGACCGCAGCCAAGTAAAAGTCCCGGTTTCAGACTGCCCAGCTTTAGAAATCCTCGGTCCCGCCGCAGATTGACGGCGAACGGAGCGTTCATTTTCGGTTCAGCCGGTCGACTACATCTGTAATCCGGAAGCTGCAGAGACAGCTTGAAGCTAGGCAAGCGGATAGCCGCACGCATTCTCAGGGAAGCCTTTGAGGCGGAAGGGGAATGTAAGGCGCGCCTCCCAAAGCCGCCAAGGGGTTGAGCGCATGATTCGCATGAGCCGTCGACTCGCTGACCGCCGTCACGCTGCTGATGCTGCTCGTACTCGCCGTCCGCCGCCCGGTCGCGCGGCCGTTCGGGGCCGAATGGGCCTATGCCCTCTGGCTGCTTCCCTTGCTTCGGCTGATCTTGCCGCCGCTTCCCTTCGCGAGCGGCGGGATCCTTTCCGTCATTCCCGCCGATGCCGCTTTCATCCCGGCGGCAGGGGAATCGGCCGCGGTTTCCGCCGTCTTCGGGCGAACCTGGGCAAAGGGTGCCTTTGCTCGCGCTGTGGGCCGGGGGCGCGGCCGCCTTCGTTCTCTGGCAGCTGGTGAGCTACCGCAACTTTCTGGCTGCGCTTTGGATCGGGATGCGGCCGGTTACGCGAGGGCGGGGGCGCTCCGGTGCTCCCGCCCAGAATAGCGACGAAGGAGTGGCACGATGAGCGAACGGATTTCCGATGCCGAGCATGCGGTGATGGAAGTGCTCTGGGACGAAGCTCCGCTGGCGGCCTCCGAGGTGGCCGAACGGGTCCGGCCGGACCGCGGCTGGAGCATCCGCACGGTAAAGACCCTGCTCTCGCGCCTGCTCGCCAAGGGAGCGCTCGTGCACGAGGAGGAGGGACGGCGCTACCTCTACCGGCCAACGCTCTCACGTGACGATTTCGTCGCGCGCGAATCAACGAGGCTGCTTGACCGGATGTTCGGGGGGCGGGTCACGCCATTGGTCGCGCACCTTGCCGAGCGAGACCGGCTCAGCCCGAAAGACATCGAGGAAATCGAGGCCTTGCTGAAGGCGCTCAAGTCATGATCGCCTGGGCTGTCGAACTTGTCCTCAGCGCCAGCTTGCTGATGCTGCTGGTGCTCGCCGTCCGCAAGCCGGTCGCTTCGCTGTTCGGTGCCGAATGGGCTTATGCTTTGTGGCTTCTGCCGGTGCTCGTGCCGCTGCTTCCGCCGCTGCCGTCGCTCACCCCCACCCCGGTCTTCACCGTTCTGCTCCCGCCGGTCGGCGGCGGCCACGCCCCTGCAGAGGCTCCCGCCAGCTCTGGCGAATGGCTTCTGCTGTTGCTTGCCCTCTGGGGCGGCGGCGCCGCCTTCTTCGCCATCTGGCAGCAGTCCACCTACAGCGCCTTCATGCTGCATCTTGGACCGCAGGGCCGAACTGCGGTTCCGCCCAGCTATGGCGGGATCAAGGTGGTCGAGAGCGATGCCGTGGAAGGGCCGGTGGCGCTCGGCATCTTCAACCGCCGCATCGTGGTGCCCCTCGATTTCGGCACCCGCTACAGCGCCGCCGAGCAGCGGCTCGCGCTCGATCACGAATTCATCCACCACCGCCGGCTCGACCTGGTCTGGAATTGGGTCGCGCTCGGCATGCTGACCCTGAACTGGTTCAACCCGATCGCGCACATCGCCTTTCGCGCCTTCCGCGCGGACCAGGAGCTTTCCTGCGACGCTGCCGTCACGCGCCGTTCGCCGGCCGAGCGCCACGATTACGCCGTCGCGCTGGTGAAATCCGCGAGCCAGCCCGGCCTTATTGCAGCCTGCCCGCTCAATCATGCCGAATTCCTGAAACGGAGACTGAAGATGATGAAGCAGCACCGCGCCAGCTGGGGGCGCACATTGGGTGGGGTCGCGTCCGTCGCC
>JALYGI010000187.1 GCA_030777185.1 Pseudomonadota bacterium | reverse complement strand
TCCAACGAGATCGCCCAGGTCGGCATCATCTCGGCCAATGGCGACACGGTCGTCGGCGAGAAGATCGCCGAGGCGATGGACAAGGTCGGCAAAGAGGGCGTGATCACGGTCGAGGAAGCCAAGGGTCTCGAGTTCGAGCTCGACGTCGTTGAAGGCATGCAGTTCGACCGCGGCTATCTCAGCCCCTACTTCATCACCAACCCGGAGAAGATGCAGGTCGAGCTTTCCGACCCCTACATCCTCATCCACGAGAAGAAGCTCTCCAACCTCCAGGCGATGCTTCCGATCCTCGAGGCGGTCGTCCAGTCGGGCCGTCCGCTGCTGATCATTGCCGAGGACATCGAGGGCGAGGCTCTCGCCACGCTCGTCGTCAACAAGCTGCGCGGTGGCCTCAAGGTCGCGGCGGTCAAGGCTCCGGGCTTCGGCGATCGCCGCAAGGCGATGCTCGAGGACATCGCGATCCTGACGGGCGGCGAGATGATCTCCGAAGATCTCGGCATCAAGCTCGAGAGCGTCACGGTCGGCATGCTCGGTCAGGCCAAGCGCGTCACCATCGACAAGGACAACACGACCATCGTCGACGGTGCCGGCCAGGGCGACGCCATCAAGGGCCGCGTCGAAGCGATCCGCGCCATGATCGAGAACACCACCAGCGACTATGACCGCGAGAAGCTCCAGGAGCGCCTCGCCAAGCTCGCTGGCGGCGTTGCCGTGATCAAGGTCGGCGGTTCGTCCGAGGTCGAGGTGAAGGAGCGCAAGGATCGCGTCGACGACGCACTCCACGCGACGCGCGCCGCGGTCGAAGAGGGCATCGTCCCCGGCGGCGGCACGGCGCTCCTTTATGCCACGAAGTCGCTCCAGGGCCTCACCGGCGTCAATGACGACCAGACCCGCGGCATCGACATCGTCCGCCGCGCGCTCCAGGCGCCGCTTCGTCAGATCGCCGAGAATGCGGGCCATGACGGCGCCGTGGTCGCCGGCAAGCTGATCGACGGCGAGGATCAGACGATGGGCTTCAACGCCCAGACCGAGGTCTATGAGAATCTGGTTCAGTCCGGCGTGATCGATCCGACCAAGGTCGTCCGAACCGCACTCCAGGACGCCGCATCAGTTGCGGGCCTCCTCATCACGACCGAAGCGGCCGTAAGCGAGATGCCCGAGGACAAGCCGGCAGCAGCCGGCATGCCGGGCGGCGGCATGGGCGGCATGGGCGGCATGGATTTCTAAGCCGTACGGCGGCCCCGGTCAGCTCAGGCTGGCCGGGGACTCGCCGAAGGCCGGACGGCGGGGCGGCGGCGAACCGCCGCCGAACCCGTCCGACGTCAGCGCGGGCTTTGCCCGCGCCCATGCGTCAAGCAAAAAAGGGGCTGGAGGATCGATCCTCCAGCCCCTTTTTGCCGCATGAAGGCCGGATGCCCGGAGAGAGGCGCACAGGCCGCTCGCGTGCTTCCCTCCTGAAATTTGGCCTTATCTCGCGTTGCTCTCCGCCTCGCCGCTCACCGGAAGATCGCCGGTTGCGGCACCATTCTCGCCATTGCCGAGCCCCGTCTCGTCAGACGCGACCAGGCTGTCGGGCGAGGCGTCGAGCATTTCCGCAGCCTCGTTGAGCTGCTCCGCTTCTTCCCGCGTGACGCCGCCCGAGCCTTCCTCCGCTCCGCCGCACGCTCCGAGCGCCAGCAATGCCGTGATCATCGCCAAACCCGCCTTATGCTTCATGATCCTCTCCATGGTTCGTGGGGAGAGTAATGGCGGCGCGCACAAAAGAAAGAGGGCCGGGCGCCCATCGGCGTCCGGCCCTCCCATCGCGACAGGAAGTAAAGCTTACTTCTTGGTCTCGGTCTTGGTCGAATTGACGGCAGCCTCAGCAGTGTTGCTGATGACGTTGCCAGCGGCCTCGGCCGCATTGCCGACGGCGCTGGCGCCGTTCTCAAGCGCGCTGCCGACGTCGCTGGCAGCGTTCTCGGTGCCGGTGGCGGCTTCGCCAGCAGCAGCGTTCACGTCGCTGACGGCTTCGTTGCTCGTCGCTTCCATGTTGGTTTCGGCGGTGTTCGCCTCGTTGGCGGCTTCGTTGCCGCCGCCGCAAGCGGCAAGAGCGAGCGAAGCGACGGTGGCGGTGATCAGAGCAATCTTCTTCATGATATCCGTCTCCTGATGGAGTAACCTTGTTCCGCTGGGCGAGGTGTTGGCGGTTGCCCGTCAACGTCCAGCGAAGGTGCATTTAGAATGGCTTAACGCCTTTGTCTACTGTTCTAGTAGGCAATCCACTCGACTCGTCGCAAATCTCTGCACCGCATCGTCTGCCGCCACAAGCGCCTTGACCCACATATAAAGATATCTTTATGTCCTTATCTCGATGGCCAACGCTTCAAGCATCTTTTCCGCTCTCGCCGACCCCACCCGGCTGCGCATCCTCGCGCTGCTGCGCGCGATGGAGCTTTCGGTGGGCGAGCTTGCCCAGGTGCTTGGCCAAAGCCAGCCGCGCGTCTCCAGGCACGTCAAGATTCTGATCGACGGCGGGCTTGCCGAGCGCCGCAAGGAAGGAAGCTGGGTTTTCCTCAGCCTTGGCCGCCCCGAACGGGTCGAGCCGCTCTTCCTGCTCCTTGACCGCTGGGCGGAGATGGACGGGGCCAATCCCTCCGCCGCCTCGGATGCCGCGCGGCTGGCTGCCGTCCGGGCGGATCGCGCGGCGG
>JALYGI010000186.1 GCA_030777185.1 Pseudomonadota bacterium | reverse complement strand
CAACGAGTTCCGCGGCAGCGCCTTCTTCACGTTCAACAACGACGACCTGCAGGGCAGCAAGATTGACGGGGTGGAATTCACGACCGATCCGTTCGAGGAAAAAAGATGGGGCGCCGCCATCTCCGGGCCGATCCTGCGCGACCGCTTGTTCTTCTCGTTCGCTTATGAAGAGACGGACCTCGGCGATAGCCAGGATCGAGGTCCCGTCGGCGCCGGCTTTCCCAACGAGCTCGGCTTCGTGACGGAGCAGCAGTTCAACCAATTCTCGCAAATCCTGTCGGACACATATGGGATCGACACGGGCGGCATCGCCCGCAACCTTCCCGAAACGAGCGTGCGCTATTTCGGCCGTCTCGATTGGGTGATCAGCGATCAGCATCGCTTGGAAGGCACGTACCAGCGGCTGGAAGAGAGCAATGTCGAAGAAGACGACATCAACAACAACAATTTCGCGGGCCTGAATACCTTCGAGAACGAGGGTACGATCTCGAACTACTATTCGGGCCGGCTCTTCTCCAACTGGTCGGACGAATTTTCGACCGAGCTTCGCGTATCGCGCGCCGAAGTCCAGGACGTGCAGGGTCCGGTCGGCGGCGGCGAAGCGCAATCGGCCAACCCCATTCCACGCATCATCGTCGGCGTTCAGAATAACGGCCGGACCGGTACCCTCCAGGCTGGGCCCGGCTTCTTCCGCACCGCGAACGAACTCGCCACCACCATTCACCAAGCCAGGTTCAATGCCAATCTGCAGGTGGGCAACCATTCGTTGACGCTCGGCGCGGAAGTAAACCATTTGAAGGTGTTCAACCTGTTCGCCCCGAATGCGACCGGCACGCTCGTGTTCCGCAACATCGAAGACTTACGGGCGGGTATTCTTTCGGGCGGCACCAACTCTTTTGCGAACGCGGGGCAGGTGTTCGCGGGGCAGGCGGCCGGTGCCTTCGGCAACTTCACCGCGAGCGGCGACGTCAATGAAGCCGCGGCCGAGTTCACGCGAACGATCTACACCGTCTATGCGCAGGACGAGTGGGAAGTGACGCCGCAGTTCGACATCCTCGCCGGACTGCGCCTCGACTGGTTCGATGGTGATGCGCCGCGGCGGAATCCCAACTTCGAGCGGCGTTATGGCTTTACCAACGCGGTGCCGTTCAGTAACCTCGATGTCTTGGTGCTGCCTCGCCTGGCGTTCACATACGACCTTGAAAACGACGGCTTTTTTCAAAATACGCAGGTACGCGGCGGCGTCGGCATCTTCTCCGGCGGCGATCCCGTCGTGTATTTCTCGAACGCCTTTTCGAACAACGGGTTTTCGACCGGGTTCGGACGCACCGGCGTGCCTGGATGCTTCCCGACCAACGGGCCGCGTGCCGACGTCGTTCAGGGGGGCCAGTTTACCGGCGTCCCGCAGTGCATCCGCACCGCCGGAGGGCAGCAGTCCGCACGGGGGCTGGCTGACACCCAATCGACCGACCCGAATTTCAAGTCGCCGAACGTGCTTCGGGCCAACCTGGGCCTCATCACTCAGTTCGGCACAGGCGACAACGGCTTCTTTGACAATTGGCGCCTGAACCTGGACTACATTTACAGCCGGTTCCGCAACCCACTTAACTTCGTCGACCTTTCGCAGACTCCTGCCGTCGCCACCTTCTCCCGCGGACGCTCGGGTCCGGGTCTTGGCTTGAACGGCTTCACGGTTGACGGACGCCCGATCTATCGCGCGATCGATCCCACGGTTGCGGGCTGCACCGCGCGCCTCGTCGGCACCGGAGGCACACCGCCGACCTACACCAACGTGAATGGACCTTGCTTCAATACTGGGCGGGACGACGAAATCCAGCTCACCAACGGCCCAAGCTACGACAGCCACGTCGCGTCGGTGATACTGTCAAAAAGCTTCCCGGGTTTCACCGAGGGGGGGAACGTCCGCTTCAACTTCGGCTATGCGTTCACCGATGCGGACAACAATCGCTTCAATGCCAGCTCGACGGCAACTTCGAGCTACGACATCGTCGCGGCCTTTGATCGGCAGAACCCGGCGATCGCCACCTCGGAGTTCGAGACCCGGCACAATATCAGCCTCGCACTGAACTTTCGCGAGCAGTTCTTCGGTGACCTGAAAACGTCGTTTGGCTTCGTCTTCATCGCGCGCTCGGGCCGACCCTACAGCCTCACATTCAACAATGGCGGCGTGTTCAACGACACCGCCTCGGGCAATGACAACGCGCTCCTCTACATCCCGAGCGGGATCAACGATCCCAACGTGGCCCCGCCGATCTTCAACGCAGCCGGCATCAGGACGGGCGGATCGGACCCAGCCGCGGTCCAGGCGCTTGTTGATTATGCGAGCGGCCTTGATTGCGCGCGCGGCTTTCTGGGTCGATCGATCGAGCGCAACACCTGCCGCAACGACTGGTTCTACGATCTCGACCTGCGCTTCAGCCAGGAGCTGCCGGGGCCGGGC
>JALYGI010000185.1 GCA_030777185.1 Pseudomonadota bacterium | reverse complement strand
TCGGTCCAGGCCGCCTTCTCGTTCGTCAAGGCGCGGAGCCCGAGCTACGGCGTGAAGCCGAGCCTCTTCGCCCGCAAGGACATCCACATCCACCTGCCCGAAGGCGCGGTGCCGAAGGACGGCCCCTCGGCCGGCGTCGGCATGGTGACGGCGATCATTTCAACGCTCACCGGGATTTCTGTCCGGCGCGATGTCGCGATGACCGGCGAGGTGACCCTTCGCGGGCGGGTGCTCCCGATCGGCGGGCTCAAGGAGAAGCTGCTGGCGGCGCTGCGCGGCGGCATCAAGCTGGTCCTGATCCCGGCGGAGAATGAGAAGGACCTTGCCGAAATCCCCGCCAACATCCGCGAGGGATTGGAGATCATCCCGGTTGCGCATGTCGATGAGGTGCTGAGGCTCGCGCTGACGACGCCGGTCGTGCCGATCGAATGGACCGAGGCGGACGAACTCGCGACAGTCTCTCCGGCCGAACTCCCACCCGCCGAGGAGATTGCAGGGGTTTCAAGCCGCCACTGATTCTGGCTCGGACTGACCGAATTCAGGCTTGGAAAGCGCGATTTTCCTTGGAAAAGCGCGCTTTCCTTTTGACTCCTCGCCTTCACCTGCTCTTAGATGGCCTTTCGGCTCAGCCGCGAGTCCATTGTAACAGGGGTGAAGGCAGGATGAACAAACAGGAGCTTATCGGCCAGGTTGCCGAGACGACCGGCCTCAGCAGGAGCGACGCCAACAAAGCGGTCGAGGGTGTCTTCGACGCAATCGGCAGCGCCCTCAAGCGCGGCGACGAGGTCCGTCTGGTCGGCTTCGGCACCTTCTCCTGTTCGAAGCGCAAAGCTTCAACGGGCCGCAACCCCCGCACCGGCGAACCGATGCAGATCAAGGAGTCGACCCAGCCGAAGTTCAAGCCCGGCAAGGGGCTCAAAGATTCCGTAAACGTCTGAACTGCACGCACGGCCGGGGCTCTTCGCCTCGGCCGGTTTCCTGCCGGCGGAACGCTGGACAGGGTCAGGGCAGCACTTTATGGGCTGCCGCGGAGGGCCCTCTTGGCCCGAATTCCCGTCAGATGAAATCGACTGATGGGGAGGCGTGGGCGCGTAGCTCAGTGGTAGAGCACACCCTTCACACGGGTGGGGTCGTAGGTTCAATCCCTACCGCGCCCACCACGCCGTCATTCCTTCAAGCAGGCCTGGGTCAGCAGCTCGCCGACACGCTCTAGACTCGTTTTCGGTTATCCTGACCGCGAACGAGTCTATTTTCCATTTGATTGCCGTGCTTTCCGAGCCGTCAGGTGATTCAACCTGACCAGAAAGCACTTAGTGGCGCGACCCAGTCGCCGCATCCTTGGTGCCGAGCTTTTCCGCGATCCGGGCGACTTCCTCGTCGCTGGGCGGCTCGGGAAGCTCCTGCCCGGGAGCGAGCGCTTCGTCCGGTAATCCGGGTGCCGTGCCGGCGATCGGCTCGTTCACCGCGCGTTCGTTCGGGCCTGTACTGATTTTCGCTCTGTCGTCTGCCATGTTCCGTTCCTTGGCTTTGCCGTTCAAGCGAGCGAGCAGGGCTGTTGTTCCGGAGGCGAGCCATGACTGAAGCCACCGACGCGATCCTGAGAGAGCTGCGCGCTTTCGGACTCGGCTATCCCGGCGCTCATGGTAAGGCGCCGTGGCCGGGGCATGACGATCTCGCCGTCAACGACAAGACCTTCGCCTATCTCGCCGCCGACGGGGAGCCGTTCAGCATCTCATGCAAGCTCAAATATACCGGCGAGACCGCGCTCCAGCTCCCTTACGCCGAGCCGACCGGCTATGGCCTCGGCAAGAGCGGGTGGGTGACCTTCACGCCGAGCGAGGCGGAGATGCCGCCAATCGAGCAGCTCAAGGAATGGATCGACGAAAGCTACCGCGCTCAGGCGCCGAAGAAGCTCGTGAAGGAACTGGACGCCAACAGCACCTAAGCGAAGGCCGTGAATCAGGCTGTTGCCTCCCGGTTCAAGCCGCCATCGAAGCGGCCGCGATCTTGAACGAGCGAAGCCGCGCGGCGTGATCGTAGATCTGGCAGGTGATCATGAGCTCGTCCGCGCCGGTCCTGTCAACGAACGCTTCCAACGCCCGCGCCACGGTTTCGGGGGAGCCGATGGCGGAGCAAGACAGCAGTTGGTCCAGCATCACCTGGTGCGAGGAGGGCAAGCTGTCGCGATAGCCTTGGGCGGGAGGCGGAAGCGGAGTCGGACGGCCGCTGCGAAGATTGACGAACGCCTGCTGGATCGAGGTGGAGAGATATTCCCCTTCCTCGTCCGTCTCCGCTGCGAACAGGTTGAAGCCGAGCATGACATAGGGCCGGTCGAGCTGGCGCGACGGCTTGAAACCGCTGCGATAAGTATGAAGCGCCTGATCGAGCTGCTGCGGGGCGAAATGCGAGGCGAAGGCGTAAGGCAGCCCCAGCATGGCCGCGAGCTGCGCTCCGAAGGTGCTCGAGCCGAGGATCCAGATCGGGATGTTGAGGCCCTCGCCGGGAATCGCCCGTACCCGCTGGGGTGAGGCGGGCTGCAAATAGTTCATCAGCTCGACAACGTCCCGCGGGAACTGGTTTTCGTCTGATGCAAGGTTCCGCCGCAGGGCATAAGCGGCGGCCTGATCCGTGCCAGGCGCCCGGCCGAGGCCGAGGTCGACTCGTCCGGGGAAGAGCGATTCCAGAGTTCCGAACTGCTCGGCGATCACGAGCGGCGCATGATTGGGCAGCATGATGCCGCCCGCCCCGACCCGAATGGTGGAGGTACCTGCGGCGATGTGCGCGAGCACGACCGCGGTTGCCGAGCTCGCCACGCCCGGCATGCTGTGATGCTCGGCCATCCAGAAGCGGCGATAGCCCAGGCGCTCGGCCTGCTGCGCCAGATCGAGCGAATTATGAAAGGCGAGGGCGGCGTCGCCTCCTTCGATGATGGGGGCGAGGTCAAGCACGGAGAATGGTACCATGGCTCACGATATGGGGTGGATCGACCCTCGCGCCACCCGATTTGGGTCTGGCCCCTAGTCCTTGACGCTGGGGCCGGGCCGCCCTTATGTGCGCGGCGCACGCCAAGTGCGCCTGTGGCGACCGTAGCTCAGCTGGTTAGAGCATCGGTTTGTGGTACCGAGGGTCGCGGGTTCAAGTCCCGTCGGTCGCCCCATCCTTCCTCGAAACACTCCACTGACAGGACCGAAAAGCTATGCAGTCGCCGTGGGACCTCCCCGACTTTGACGATCATGAACTCGTCCATTTCGTCAGTGATCGGGAAACGGGGCTGAAGGCGATCATCGCAGTTCATTCGACCCATCTCGGGCCGGGCGCGGGCGGAACGCGCTTCTGGCACTATGCCGATCGCGGCGATGCCGTGGCCGACGCGCTGCGCCTCTCGCGGGGCATGAGCTACAAGAACGCCATGGCCGGCCTGAAGCTTGGCGGCGGCAAGGCCGTGGTGCTCGCGGACGAGGCGCGGACCAAGACGCCGGAACTGTTTGCGGCATTCGGCCGTGCGGTCGAAGGATTGTGCGGGCGTTACGTGACCGCGGAGGATGTTGGAGTGACGGTGGCGGACCTCGTCGAGGTCTCCAAACAGACCCGTTACGTTTCCGGGCTTCCGGTCGCAGCCGGGGCGGTCGGGGGCGATCCCGGGCCGCACACCAGCTACGGCGTTTTCCTGGGCATCAAGGCGGCGGTGCAGCGCAAGCTTGGCCGCGAAAGCCTGTCCGGCCTCCATATCGCGATCCAGGGCGCGGGGAGCGTCGCCGGCGGTGTCGCGCGCCGCGCCTCGGCGGAAGGCGCGCGCATCACCCTTACCGACATCGATCAGGCTCGGGCGCAGAAGCTCGCCGATGAAGTCGGCGGCAGCGTCGTCGCTCCCGGCGAGATCATGACGCTCGAAGCCGACGTGCTCAGCCCCAACGCGCTCGGCGCGATCCTGACGGCGGAGTCGATCCCGGCGCTGCGCGTGCCGATCGTCGCGGGCGGCGCGAACAACCAGCTTGCGACGCAGGCCGAGGGCGATCTCATCCACCAGCGGGGCATTCTTTATGCGCCCGATTATGTGATCAATGCCGGTGGCATCATCAACGTCGCGTCCGAATATCTCGGCGA
>JALYGI010000184.1 GCA_030777185.1 Pseudomonadota bacterium | reverse complement strand
CGGTACACGTCGTGGGCGACAAACTGCGCTTCCTCGATGATGCGATAGAGCTCGCGGTGCTTGCGCGCGAACGCGATGAACGCTTCGAGCCCGAGCCGCTCGGCGGTGAGCCGGTCGGGCGCCCCCCGAGCCGCTTCGGCGACATGCTGGCGAGTGGCATGGCTCATGTCGCGCACCAGCGCGCGGAACAGCTCCTCCTTGCTTTCGAAATAGGTGTAGAAGGTCCCGAGCGCGACGCCGGCCCGCTGGGTGATGCCGGTGATCGCCGCATCGTGGTAGCCGCGCTCGCCAAACTCCAGCGCCGCAGCCTCGAGCAGCCGGCGCAGCGTCTTGCGCCCGCGTTCGGTCCGCGGAATCTTGTCGCCCGATGCGGCGGCCTGGCTCATAAAGGCACCCCCTCCCTCCATCCCAAGTTGAACCCTGTTCATGCCCAAGGCAAGCAGCAGAGCGGCGGTCGCTGCAAAGTTGAACATTGACTCATGTTTCACTTCGCGCTAGCAGGACTCGGCGGCAGCAGCTCCTAGAGGCGGCGCCGAAGGGGGTATCGTGCAGCATTTCACCGCATCGGACGGCGCTCGGATCGCGTACGAAGATGAAGGCAGCGGGCGGCCGCTGGTGATGCTGCATGGGCTGATGGCCCATGGCGGGTTCTTCGAAGACCAGCGCCTGCTTGCCGGCGACTTCCGACTCATCCGGATCGACCTGCGCGGCCATGGCAGCTCGCCACAAGGGGGCGAGACCGCAACGGTGGAGCAGCTTGCCGAGGATGTGGGGGCGCTGGTGAAGGCGCTTGATCTGAGGGGCGCCATTGGAGTGGGCTGGTCACTTGGGGCCGCGGTGCTCTGGCGCATCCTGACCGGAACCGAAGCAAGCCGTTTCGCCGCCGCCGTGATCGTCGATATGACGCCGCGCGTCCTCAATGAGGATGGCTGGGATCTCGGCCTCACCAGAGACGCGTGCGATCTTCGCACTGCGGCCATCAGGGAAGATTTTTCGGCCTTCGCCGTCAATGCGGGTCAAGCGATCTTCGCCCCGCCCGTGACCGATGGGAAGCGCAAGACGGCGGACTGGGCGAGCTTCGAGTTCGCCCGCAACGATCCGGCGGCGATCGGTTCCGTCTGGTCCTCCCTCGTCGACCAGGATTTCAGGGCCGACCTCCCCCGTATCGAGCAGCCGACATTGGTGATCCACGGCGCTCACAGTCAGCTTTACGGGCCCGGCACTGCCGATCATCTCGTCCGCGCGCTTCCCAATGCCCGCGCCGTCCGCTTCGAGCGCTCCGGCCACGCCCCGCACATGGAAGAGCCGGAGCTTTTCAACCGCCTGATCCGGGAGTTCGCGGCAGGCCTGCCCCAAACCCGCGAAGCCCACGCTACAGCTTGATGAGGAGAGAAGACGTCATGGCCCGCAAACAATTTTCCACCGCCCTCAGGGTCGGCACCGCGCTGATCGCGATGGCCGCAGCCGCTCCCGCCTTGGCCCAGACCGACGAGCAGCAGGCGCAACAGGCGAATGAGGCCGCGAACCAGGACTCGATCACGGGTGCGGAGGTGAGCGAAGGCCCAGGCGAGATCGTCGTCACCGCCCGCCGCCGCGCGGAGAGCCTGGTCGACGTGCCGATCGCCGTCACCGCTTATTCGGGAGAAGCGCTCGAGAGCCAGGGGGCGCTCGACATCACCGACATTGCCGACACCACACCGAACGTGACGCTGGAGGCATCGCGCGGCACCAATTCGACGCTCACCGCCTTCATCCGCGGCGTCGGCCAGCAGGACCCGGTGGCCGGATTCGAGCAGGGCGTCGGCATCTATCTTGACGATGTCTTTCTGAACCGGCCGCAGGCGGCGGTGCTGGATATTTACGACGTGGAGCGAATTGAAATCCTGCGCGGGCCCCAGGGCACCCTTTACGGCCGCAACACGATCGGCGGCGCCGTCAAATATGTGACGCGCAGAATCGAAGATCGGCCGATGCTGCGCCTGCGCGCCAATCTCGGCACCTATGAGCAGGCGGACGGGATCGTCACGGCGAGCACGCCGGTGGGCGCAGGCATTCTCCGCTTCGGCGGCTCGCTCGCCCGGCTCTCCCGCGGCGGCTTCGGAGACAATCTCACCACGGGCGAGGAAAATTACAACCGGGACATCTGGGCCGGGCGCCTCTCGGCCGAGGTCAACAACGAGAGCAACATCTTCTTCCGGCTCTCGGCCGACTATACGAAGGACGACAGCAATGCCCGCGGCGGGCACCGGCTGATCCGCAGCTTCGCTTCGGGTGCGCCGGTGCTGGACAACGTATTCGACACGCGCGGCGGGTTGAGGGACCCTGAGCAGGAGGTGGAATCATATGGCATCCAGCTGTTCGGCGAAGTCGAGCTGTCCGATCTCTTCACGCTGCGCAGCATCACGGCCTGGCGCAAGGACTATAGCTCAACCCCAATCGATTTCGATGCGCTGCCTGCGGTCGACCTCGACGTGCCTGCCATCTACGACAACAGGCAGCTGAGCCAGGAACTGCAGATCCTGTTCGGAAGCGACCAGCTCAACGGCCTCATCGGCGGCTATTTCCTCGATGCCCGCGCGCGCACCGCTTTCGACGTTCGGCTGTTCACAACCATTCCCGGATTTGCCGCCTTCACCGACGCCAATGTGGAGACGGAAACCTTCGCCGTGTTCGGTGACTTCACCTATGACATCACCGAGCAATTCAGCGTCTCGCTGGGTGGCCGTTATACGTGGGACCAGCGTCAGGCGAGCATCTTGCGCCAAAACCATCTTGGCGGAGGATCGACGCTGTTCGGCGGTGCAGGAACGCGGCTCGGGGCGCCGAGCACCAACTTCAACGGCCAGCGCACCTTCAAGGAATTCACGCCCCGCGCGTCGGTGAGCTTCAAGCCGGCCCCGAACCAGAATATCTATGCCAGCTATTCGAAGGGCTTCAAGGGCGGCGGCTTCGACCCGCGGGGGGTCGGCGTCAACGCGCCCGACCTCAATCGCAACGGCATCCGCGAGAACAGCGAAGTTGCTGCGTTTATCGGCTTCGAGCCCGAGACGGTCGACAGTTATGAGGTCGGCTACAAGGGCTCGCTGTTCGATCGCCGACTGAACCTCGCCGTCGCCGCCTTCCGTGCGGATTATAAGGACGTCCAGATTCCCGGATCGTCGGGCTGCGTCGTCAACGGCGTGGCGACCTTCTGCGGCGTCACCACCAATGCAGGCAAGGCGCGCTTCCAGGGCGCGGAAGTGGAAGCGAGCAGCAGGCTCTTGACCGACTTTGCAATGGCGGGCGACGTCCTGACGCTGGCGGGAACGCTCGGCTATATCGACGCCGAATATCGGGAATTCATTGCCAACGTGCCCGTGCCCGGGCGGCCCGGTCAAGGCATGCCAGTCGATGTGGCGGAGTTCCGCAAGGTCCAGAATACGCCGGAATGGACCGCGAGCGGAACGCTCGGCTACGAGACCCCGGTTGGACCGGGCAGGCTCAACTTCAACACGACCCTGTCCTATCGCAGCAGGACCACCCAGTTCGAGATCCCGAACCCGTTCCTCGACCAGCCCGGCTATGCTCTGCTGGACGCCAGCATCGTCTATCGTTCGGAAGATGACCGGTGGAGCGTCGGCCTTCACGGCAAGAATCTGACCGACAAGGAATATAAGACGTCCGGCTATACCTTCCTTGCCGCCGATCCGGTGACGGGCGCACTGATTAGGAACGCAGCCGGGAACTTGGTTCCGAGCCTCGGCCGTGAAGGAACCCTGACCGCCTACTACGGCAATCCGCGCCAGGTGTTCGTAAGTTTCGGGCTTAACTTCTAGAGCAGCAGTGAGACCAAGATCCACGCTTCGGGTCGGTTCAGCCTGAGGCGATCGTAAGGAGATTTATGGCGAGGAGCATGACTGGGGGAGCGGCGGCCCTGGGGTCCACGGGCGGCGGCAAGGTGCTCGCCGTGCTGCTCCTCGCCTATGTCTTCAACTTCATCGACCGGCAGATCATCGGCATCCTCGCGGTGCCGATCAAAAGCGATCTCCGGCTGAGCGACAGCCAATTAGGGCTGATGGGCGGCCTTGCCTTTGCTCTCTTCTATACAGGGCTCGGCATTCCGATCGCCTGGCTCGCCGACCGCAAGAGCCGCGTGACGATCATCGGCGTGTCGGTGGCCGTTTGGAGCGCCTTCACCGCTCTTTGCGGCGTTGCGCAGAATTTCTGGCAGCTATTCCTTGCCCGAATGGGAGTTGGAATTGGCGAGGCGGGCGGCGTTGCGCCATCCTATTCGCTGGTTTCCGACTATTTTCCGCCTGAGCGGCGGGCGCGGGCGCTCGCGATCTTCTCCTTCGGAATCCCGGTGGGCTCCGCGCTGGGCATCTTCTTCGGCGGCTGGATCGCGATGCATGTCGACTGGCGCTCGGCCTTCATCATCGTCGGCCTGGCGGGGCTTCCAGTCGCCGCATTGGTGAAATTCGGGCTTCGGGACCCCGTTCGGGGCGGCTTCGACAGCGGGGCAGGCGCTGGAGATGTGGCGCCTCCTTTTTCAACCGCCGCTCGGACGCTGGCCGCAAAGCCGAGCTTCTGGCTCCTCTCGTTCGGCGCAGCTTCCGGTTCGATTCTCGGATATGGGCTTATCTTCTGGCTGCCCTCCTTTTTCGCGCGCAGCTTCGGGCTGGAGCTCGGCCAGGTGAGCTTGTTTTACGGCTCGATCGTGCTGATCGGAGGCGTTGCCGGCACCTGGCTCGGCGGGTGGCTGGGCGATCGGGTGGGCAAGGCCAATCCCGGCGCTTATGCCCTGATCCCTGCGATCTGCTTTCTGCTCGCGGCGCCCGCTTACGCGGCCGGCCTTTTTGCACCCTCGCGCGAGCTCGCCTGGTTCCTGTTCCTGATCCCGCAAATGCTCGGCCTCGCCTGGTTGGGACCAATCATCGCAGCCGTGCAGCATATCGTCCCGCCGAACATGCGGGCAACCGCCTCTGCGGGCTTCCTGTTCATCAACAACCTGATCGGCATCGGCTTCGGCACCTGGTTCGTCGGGCGCATGTCGGACCAGATGACTGCCGCCTACGGGCAGGACTCGCTCCGCTACTCGATCCTTTACACGCTCGGCTTCTACCTCTTGAGCTCGGCGCTCTACTTCCTCGCCGCCCGGCGGCTGGGGCGGGACTGGTATCGCGCGGAGGCCTGACGGGGCGAGGTGTAAGCGCTGAGCGCTTCCGCCGAAGGCGTGATTCAGGCCCTTGCAAAGACCTAGGGACCTGCTCCGGCGGTGACGTGCCGCTTCGACAGCCGAAGCCCGAGCAGAGCGCTTCCCAAGAGGATGGCGGCTGCGATCAGGAAGGAGGCGCCCGGGTGGGGCAGCACCGGCCTTTCGCCGACCGAAGCCGCGTAGACGAAGCCGAAGAAGAGCGGCGATGCCACTCCTGCGATGCTCGCAACGCTCATATTCGCGCCCTGGAGCTGGCCCTGCTCCGATTCGGAGACGTGCTGGGTCATCAGCGACAGCAAGGTGGGCATGGCGAGCCCCCACAGGGCGCTGACGAAGATCCCCAGGACGAACAGCGACCCCCTCGGCGCGAGGCCCAGGATCGCGAGGCCGGCCGCGCCGGCCGCAAGGCCGAGCACCATAGTATCACGGTCGCCGAGCCGCTTCACCGCCGGGCCAACGAGCAGCGCTTGGACGATGATGTCGAGCACGCCCCAGAGCGAAAGCGCGAGGCCGATCAGCCACGCGTCCCAACCGTAGCGGTGGCCAGCGTAGAGGACGAACACGGTCGAGAAGACGTGGTGGGCGACATAGAGAAGGAAGTTGACCACGGAGAGGCCGGTCAGTTCGGGGTGCGAGCGCAGGAGCTTGAGAGCACCGAGTGGATTGGCGCGCGACCAGGAGAAGGGCATGCGATGCTCCGGCCGCAGCGATTCCGGCAGAATTGCGAGACCATAAAGAAAGGCGAGGCCGCTGAGGCCCGCCGCCGCCCAAAAGGGTGCTCGCGGGCCGAACTCGGCAAGGATGCCGCCGATCACCGGTCCCGCGACGAAGCCGCCGCTGAAAGCGGCGCCGATCAGCCCGTAGGCTCTGGAGCGCTGCTCGGGCGCCGTGACGTCCGCCATGTAAGCGAAGGCGGTCGTGAAGCTCGAGGAGGTGATGCCGCCGAGCACCCGCCCCACCGCCAGCCACCACAGATTGGGCGCCACCGCCATCAGGACGAAATCGAGCGCCAGGCCTGCAGCGGAGATGAGGACAACTGGGCGACGCCCGTAGCGGTCCGAAAGCGATCCGATGAGCGGTGAAAAGGCGAATTGCATTCCCGCCCAGATCGCGACGAACAGGCCGTTATAGATTCCAGTCTCGCCCTCGGACCCGGTGAATTCCGCGATCAAGGCGGGCAGAACGGGCATCACAATCCCCATCGCCATCACGTCCAGGAAAGCGGTGACGACAATGAAGGCGATTCCCGCCGTGTAGCGTGGCTGGGAAGAGGGACGGCGGATCATCGGCACGGAAGTTAGCCGCCCCTCAGCGTCGAAAGGAGGGGCTTACTCGAACTCGAGGATCACGGCGTCCACGGCGAGGCTGTCGCCGGGCTTGGCCTGGACCTTGGCGACCGTGCCAGATTTCTCGGCGCGGAGGATATTCTCCATCTTCATGGCTTCGACCACCGCGAGCGGCTGGCCGGCTTCGACCTTGTCGCCCTCCGCGACGTTCAAGGCGGTGAGCAGGCCAGGCATCGGGCAGAGGAGGAATTTGGAAAGATCGGGCGGGACCTTCTCGATCATGTAGCGGCTGAGCTGCGCGACGTGGACGGGGAGCACGT
This sequence comes from Pseudomonadota bacterium, assembly GCA_030777185.1. Lineage (GTDB taxonomy): Bacteria > Pseudomonadota > Alphaproteobacteria > Sphingomonadales > Sphingomonadaceae > Allosphingosinicella. Next base: position 997 of record JALYGI010000184.1, on the reverse strand, counting down.
CCGCGACGTGAGAGGCGCCGCGGGCGGTGAGACGCCATTGCCGGCCGCGGCGGGCGATTTGCACCGTTCGGCTGCGGCCGTCGATCGTTCCCTTGAACAGCCTCTGGCCCGGCTGCCAGCGGCCGATCAACTCGCGGCCTTCGCCTTGGTCCACATAAGCGAGATAGCCGCCCTCGAAGCCGTCGAACTGAAGATGAAGCGTGCGGCCCCCGATGCGGACGCTGCGCTCCGGCGGCGGAAATACCGGCGAGCCGAGCTGACCGCTGACCGAGCAGGCGCGTTGCTCCGTTTCCATCGCAACAAGGGCGGCGATCGTGGCAAGATCCTCAACCAATTGGTCGTCCGCCGGAGCGCCCTGGAAACCTTCCGGATATTCCTCGGCAATGAAGCCAGTGGTGAGCTCGCCCGCCCGAAAGCGTGGATGCTGCATCAGCGCGGAGAGGAAATCCACATTGTGCCCGATGCCGTCCACGATGAAGCGGTCGAGCGCCTCGATCTGCCGGTCGATCGCCTGCTCCCGGCTGTCGCCATAGGTGACGAGCTTGGCGATCATCGGATCGTAGAACATCGAGACTTCGCCGCCTTCGAACACGCCGTCGTCGACCCGGACGCCCTCCTTCTCGCGCGGCGGCTGATAGCGGACGAGACGGCCGGTGGAGGGGAGGAAGCCGCGATAGGGATCTTCGGCATAGACGCGATTCTCGATCGACCAGCCGCTGAGCGTCACGCCATCCTGGTCAAAAGCGAGCTTCTCGCCCGCCGCGACGCGGATCATCTGTTCGACCAGATCGAGGCCGGTCACCTGCTCCGTCACGGGATGCTCCACCTGGAGCCGGGTGTTCATTTCCAAAAAGTAGAAGCTCTCGCCGCTCGGATCGGCGCCCGACACGATGAGCTCCACCGTGCCCGCCGAATAATAGCCGACCGCACGCGAAAGCGCGACCGCCTGCTCGCCCATCGCCTTTCGCATCGCGGGCGTGACGAAGGGGGAGGGAGC
>JALYGI010000183.1 GCA_030777185.1 Pseudomonadota bacterium | reverse complement strand
GCCCGGGCATGGTCGCGGAAAAGAGCAGGGTCTGCCGCTGCGCCGGAAGCTTGGTGCAGATTTCCTCGATGTCGGGGATGAAGCCCATGTCGAGCATCCGGTCGGCTTCGTCGATCACCAGGAGGTTGCAGCCGGTGAGCAGGATCTTGCCGCGGCCGAACAGGTCCATGAGCCGGCCCGGGGTTGCGATCAGCACGTCGACGCCCTTTTCGAGCTTCTTGATCTGATCGGCCATGTTGGTGCCGCCGATGAGCAGCGCCATCGAAAGCTTGTGATATTTGCCGTACTTCTCGAAATTTTCGGCAACCTGGGCGGCAAGTTCGCGTGTCGGCTCGAGGATCAGCGAGCGCGGCATTCGCGCACGGCTGCGCCCCTCCCCAAGGATATCGATCATCGGCAGCACGAAGGCGGCGGTCTTGCCGGTGCCGGTCTGCGCAATGCCGACGAGATCGCGTGCCATCAGCACGGACGGGATTGCCTGGGTCTGGATCGGCGTCGGCTCGCTATATCCGGAATCGCCAAGGGCGCGGAGCAATTCGTCGGAAAGGCCGAGGTCGGCAAAGGTCATTAAAAAGGTCCGGAAAGTTTGCGCTTCTAAGATGAGCTGCTGGTCCAGGCTTGATAGCAGAGGGCCGAAATTGTCAAGCGAAGCTCAGTCGCGCTTCTCGGCGCGAAGCGCCCTGAACTTGTCGATTTCACACTCGCCGCCAAGGCGGGAACGGATGAAATCACGGTCAGCGCAGATCTGGCCGTCTTTGGTCGGGCTCACATAGAAGCCTCGATAATAATCGAGCGCGGGGCAGCTCCGCTCGAGTTTGGCACGGACGCGGCTCTTGTCTTTAAAGATGAGGTCGACGCTGTTCTGGCCAACCAGAGCGGCACCGGCGATCAGGCGCATCGACACGCATTTGGGGCCCTTCTTCTCCTTCCACTCCACAGGCTCGATCGCGGGAGGCTGCACCTGGCGCAGCTTGGCGGGGACTCGGATCAGAATCTGCTCGCGAATAAAGACCTGGGCGAACTGCACAGGATCGGCCGGCGATGCCGTTTCCGGCACGCCGCTCAGGGCCGTCAGCAGGAGAACCGCCGGGCTCCAGTGAATCAAAGGTCAAACTCCATGAAGGATCAGCGCTTCGCCCAAAGCGGTTGAACATGCGATTAATTCGGCTGCTCCGAACCGAAGGGATGCTAAACTGCTAGCGCATGGTGGCCAATCCTCCCCTCGACCAGCTGCTGGAACGGCTCTCCCATCGGCTGGGGCCGAAGGGTTTCACACGGGAACCGGCCGATCTCGCCCCTTGGCTCGAGGATTGGCGCAAGCGATACAAAGGCGCTGCCGCCGCGATGCTGTCGCCGGCCGGCACGGACGAGGTGGTTGAAATCGTCCGCCTCTGCGGGGAGGCGCGCGTCCCGCTCGTCCCGCAGGGCGGGAACAGCTCGATGGTGGCGGGCGCGACACCGAGCGCCGATGGAACCGAGCTGCTGCTGTCGATGCGACGAATGAATCGCATTCGGTCGATCTCGGCTGCCGGCAGCAGCGCCGTCTGCGAAGCGGGCGTGATCCTTTCGAACCTGCACGAGGCGGCGGCGGCGGTCGGGCGGCGATTTCCGCTTTCGCTTGGCGCCAAGGGGACTGCGACGATCGGCGGGCTTATCTCGACCAATGCGGGCGGAACGCAGGTCCTTCGGTTCGGCACGATGCGCAGCCTCGTTCAAGGTCTCGAGGCCGTCCTGCCCGATGGCAGCCTGTTCAGCAGCCTTGCGCCGCTGAAGAAGGACAATCGCGGCTACGACATCAAGCAGCTGATGATCGGCGCGGAGGGGACGCTGGGGATCGTCACGGCCGCAAACCTCAGGCTGGTGGAGGCTGTCGGGTCCCGCTCCGTCGCCTGGATCGGCCTTGCCTCGCCCGCAAAGGCGCTCGAGCTGCTTCGGTTCCTTGAGAACGCGATGGGCGAAGCCGTTGAAAGTTTCGAGCTGGTGCCGAGATCGGCCCATGACCTGGTTCTGGGTCATATAGCAGGAACCCGGGCGCCGCTCTCGGGACCGCACGAATGGCACGCGCTCGTCGAGGTGACGGCGCCGATGGTGGCGCCGAGCCCCGAAAAGGCGCTTGGGCGCGCGCTGATGGCGGCTTTGGAAACCGGAGTGATCGAGGATGCTGCGATCGCCTCCAGCGAAGCGCAGGCGGAGGCATTCTGGCGGATCCGCGAGAGCATCTCGGAAGCGGAACAAAAGGACGGGCCGGCCGCCAAGCACGACATCTCGGTCGAGATCGCCGCCATGCCCGGTTTCATGGTGGAGGCGGCGACGGCGGTGGAAGGCCGCTTTCCCGGGACGCGCGTGATCGCCTTCGGCCATCTCGGCGACGGCAATGTTCATTTC
>JALYGI010000182.1 GCA_030777185.1 Pseudomonadota bacterium | reverse complement strand
CCACCCGCCACCAGCGCGAAGTCGGCACCGGCTATTTCGATCTGGTCGCGCAGACCGTGTCGGGCGGGGAGGTCTCGACCACGGCGCTCGCCGAGTCGACCGAGGCCGAACAGTTCATCACCGCCGTGGCGGCAGAATAAGGAGAGTGATCATGACCATGCGTTACTGGGTGATTGGGGGAGAATATGAGGATCCCAACTTCCGGGCGCTGATCCCGGGCACCGAGAAGATGGCGGGACCCTTCGAGAGCGAGCAGAGGGCGCGCACGGAATGGACCCGCCTCACCTGCTGCCCCGACCGCAGCCCCTGCGCGACGATCCGTTATTCAATCGCCAGCGAAGCGGTGCACTGAGCATTACCCTCTCCCTCGAGGGAGAGGGAGATAGAAAAGGCGCGGAGGGTTTCCCCCCGCGCCTTTTCTGTTTTTTGCGCTTCCAAAAGGCTCAGGCGGCAGCCTGCGCCTGTGCCGGGAGCGCGCCTCTCGCCTGCGCGACGATCGCGCGGAAGGCGTCGCCTTCATGCATCGCAATATCGGCGAGGACCTTGCGGTCGAGATCGACGCCGGCGAGCTTCAGGCCGTGCATGAACTGACCATAGGTGAGGCCCTCGGCCCGCACCGCGGCATTGATCCGCTGGATCCAGAGGGCGCGGAAGCTCCGCTTCTTCACCTTGCGGTCGCGATAGGCATATTGGCCGGCTTTTTCGACCGCCTGCTTGGCGATGCGGATCGTGTTCTTGCGGCGGCCATAATAGCCCTTCGCCTGTTCCAGGATCCTCTTGTGACGAGCCTTGGTCGTCGTACCGCGTTTGACGCGTGCCATTCGTTCCTACTCCTTACTTGAGGCCGTAGGGCGCCCAAAGCTTCACGCGCGCCGTATCGGCGTCGGCGAGAACTTCGGTGCCGCGGTTCTGGCGGATGTACTTGCCGTTATGGCTGATCAGGCGGTGGCGCTTGCCGGCCACGCCGTGCTTGAGCTTTCCGGTGGCGGTGAGCTTGAAGCGTTTCTTGACGCCGCTCTTCGTCTTCAGTTTGGGCATTTTCGTCTCCTTGGCCACCATAGAGGCGGACGTTTAGGAACAGCCACGGCAGCCCTTACTGGCCGGGCGGTTCAGTTCTTCCAAAGCTGGAAAGCGCGTGGCTATAAAAGGAGCCGCCGCCGAAGGCAAGATGCAGGAACCCAGGCGGCCCTAACTTGTTTTAGGTCCATGTACGAAACGGCCGTGACGCGTAACGACGGTCAGCTGCTCCGCCGCAAGAGGCTCGGCTCCAATGCGCTCGGGGCCGGGCTGTCGATCGTTGCGACGCTCATCGGCCTCCTCATCCTCGCCTGGGCGGTGCTTTTCATCACCAAGGGCCGTTTCTTGAAGCCCTATTTCGAACGCCATATGAGCGAGCAGACGCTGCGGCAGGTGAGGGTCGCCGGCGATTTCCAGCTTTATCTGAACCCGATCAACATCAAGTTCCTGGCCGAGGGACTCACCATCTCCAATCCGGCCTGGGCGAGCCGGAAGAATTTCTTCGAATCGAAGCGCATCGACACCAGCATCGCCACAATTCCCCTGATCTTCAGCGGCACCAGGCGGATGAACTGGCTCGATCTTACGGACGGCGACGTCGATCTCGAATGGGACGCGAGCGGCAGGCGCAACACCTGGACGATGGGCGATCCCAACAAACCCGCCGAGCCGTTCGAGATGCCGCTCATCCGCCGCGCCAGCATCGTCGGATCGGACCTGCGCTACCGCGCGCCGCAGATGGACTTCGTGGCCGATCTCAAGTTTCAGACGGTGCGCGCGCGCGACACGGCCTTTGAGAACGACATTCGCTTTTCGGGCAACGGCAGCATGCGCGACAAGCCATTCACCGTGTCCGGCAGCCTGATGTCGCCCAATCAGACGGTTCGCGGCGGCCGCAACAAGCTGTCGCTCCGCGCCGCCGGCGCCGGCAATGTGCTCGATGTCAGCGGCACCCTTCGAGGCGCGACCGACGTCGAAGGCGCCCTCCTCAAGCTTCGCGCCCGCGGGCCCAATCTCGCCTCGCTGTTCGACTTCCTCGGCGTGGTCACGCCCGACACGCGGCGTTATCAATTCACCTCCAATCTCACCAAAAACCAGGACAAGTGGCGGCTGACCGGCCTCAGGGGCAGGTTCGGCGACAGCGATCTCGCCGGCGCGCTGACCGTTTCGATGCCAGGGAACCGGGTCCGCATCGATGCCGACCTCAACAGCCGCGTCCTCGACATCGTCGATGCCGGCCCCTGGGTCGGCTACGACCCCGAGCGGCTCGACAAGATGGGCGCGAGCGGCGCGATCGAGACCGAGGGTGGCCGCCCGCGCGTGCTTCCGGATGCCACGCTGAACGTGGCCGGCCTCAAGAATTTCGATGCCCATGTCGATTATCGGGCCACTCGTATCCGGATGGAGCAGGCCCCCATCTCCAATCTCGGCCTCCGCCTCGATCTCGACCGCAGCCTGCTGAAGCTTTCGCCGGTCACCTTCGACATTGCCGGCGGCCACCTCACTTCGGACATCGTCATCAACGCGCGCGCGCGGCCGGTCAGGACCGATTATGATATCCGCCTATCGCCGGTGCGGATGGGCGTGCTGCTCGCGAAGTTCGGCGCCGAACAATCGGGCACGACCGGGCGCCTCAAGGCCCGGGTGCAGCTGAAGGGTGTCGGCGATTCGGTTCACGAGTCGCTGGCGAACTCCAACGGGCGCATTGCCATCATCATGCCTGCGGGCACCTTCTGGACCCGCAACGTGCAATTGTCCGAGCTCGATATCGGCACGTTCGTCCAGAAGATGTTCGAGAAGAAGCTGACCGAGCCCGTGC
>JALYGI010000181.1 GCA_030777185.1 Pseudomonadota bacterium | reverse complement strand
GCGGCATTGGTGATGGGACCGCTCAGCGGCAGGAAGTCGTAAGGTCCGGCGAGCCCGACAAAGCCGCGCACCGCCCGGCGGTCCTCGCCCAGCCAGCGTGGATCAAGCGCGAGCATGGCGGCGTTGTATGCACCCGCCGAATGGCCGACCAGAACGATCCGCTCGGGATCGCCACCAAGCCGGACGGCGTTCGCACGCATCCAGCGGAGCGCGCCGGCATTGTCTTCGAGGAAGGCGGGGAAGCGCACCTCCGGCACGAGCCGGTAATCGGGAACGGCGACCAGGAAGCCGCGGGCGGCAAGCGCGCGTCCGGCAAAGCCATAGCCCTCCCGCATTCCCGATTGCCAGGAGCCGCCATAGAGGAACAGGATGACCGGCAACGGACTCCGGGCCGCTTGGCCCTGCTTCGCACCCGTGGATGTTCGGGGCCGATAGATATCGAGCCGCTGGCGCGGATGAGCACCGTAAGCAGAGCCCCGCTCGATCAGGGCGGCGCCATGATCCTTGGGCACGAGCGAATTGAAGGTTCGCAGGGGCGAACAAGCGGCAAGGAGCGCGGAAAGGGCCATGAGAAAGAAGGCGGGCAGACGCAGCATCGAGGGCGGGCGCATCCACATCAGCGCCGCACCGGGTCTGGTGGGTTGGTCATCAGCAGCCACAACGAAGCGGCGGCACTTTGTTTCACCGATTGCAGCTCGATTCGCTCGCTCCACCGCCGGTCGCAGGGGGTTCAGGACGGCGCCCGCAGCGCAGCCGCCAAGGCCGTGCCGGAACGGCAGAGGGTCTCGGCCAACCGGTCCGGGGTGGATGGCGCCTCGCCGAGCAGCCATAACCGGAGCGGAGCGAGCGTCGCGGCGGCGAGCTGCTGCGCGGCGAGACGAGACGGCAGCGCCAGCGGCTCCGGCAGTCGCTCCTCCACGAGGCTGGCCAGCAACCTCAGCGCGTGGTCTCCTGTTCGCCCGGTTAAGCTCTCCCGCGCCCGCTGACGGTTCTCCCAAAAGTGGGCCAGCAGCCTCGCGGTTGCTTCAGCATCGCCCTGACCCGCTGCCGCATCGGCCAAGATGGCAAAGGGTTTGCCCAGCGCCGCCATGTGCAACTGCTCGGCGCCCGAGAAATGCTCATAGAAGGTGGAACGACCCACGCCCGCTTGGGCAACGACGTCGCCGACGCGGATCCGCCGCTGCCGGCGCTCCAAGAAGAGCGCATTGAACGCATCGAGGATCGCCTTGCGGGTCTTGCGCGCGCGCCTTTGCCCTCTTTCTTCCATGCCTGCTCCCGGACATTGTGCGGCGTTTGTCCGGCTGGTTGCCGTCAGGTCTTTTCGCCTGAGCCGCGGCCGGTAACAACCGTCCTTCAACGAAGGAGCGGGGCCAGTGCAAGTGATCGAGCGAGCGGGTGGAACAGCCTTGATTGCGGCAGCGGCGGGGACGGTGCTGGGAATGGCGCACCACCCGACCCATCTCAGCTCAGGCTTCGTTAGCCAGATGGCTCACGGGGTGCTGCTCACTTTTTCGGCCCTCACCACCTTTGGCTTCATGACGTTCGCGGCAGCACGTGGGCCGCGGCCTGCCATCCTGGCGGGCATCATCTGCTACGCGTTTGCACTATTCGGCCAAGTCGGAGCCGGGATGATCAACGGCTTCGTCGTTCCTGCGCTCGCCGAGCACCGTGCAATAGTCGAACGTGACATGTTCCTTCTGGCCTGGGAAATAAACCAGGCTTATGCCGGGCTCGGCGTCGTCGCCGCCGGCCTCGCCATCCTGCTTTGGTCGCTCGATCTCCTCGGCCGCAGAAGCCACGAATCCCGAGCCATTGGCGCCCTCGGAGTGGCAGCCGGGGGTGGGCCAGCGGCCCTGCTCCTCTCCGGCGCCATCGAAATGAACGTGACGGGGGCCTTCCTTGCTTATTCCGCCCACGCCGCCTGGGGTGCAGCCGTTGGCATTCACCTGCTGAGGGGAAAGGCAGGAAGCACGGCTTGAATCCCCTTCAATTTCTCCGGCGCCGCGCCTAGATGCGCTCCACCGAAGCGGCCTGGAATATCCAGCGCCGCCTTTCGGCATGGAGCAGCATGGACCGCGACACTCGCCTCAAACGCCTTCGCTTCCGAGCTTGGCATCGCGGGACCAAGGAAGCCGATCTGCTCATCGGCGGCTTCTTCGACCGGCATTCGGCCAGTTGGACCGAGCCGGAGATCGATTGGTACGAAACCCTGCTCGAGGAACAGGATGTCGACATCA
>JALYGI010000180.1 GCA_030777185.1 Pseudomonadota bacterium | reverse complement strand
GGCAATATCGGATCGATCGTCGCCGACCGTGCGCTTGGGCTCAAGATGAAGGTGATCGCCTACGATCCCTTCCTCACCCCCGAACGCGCCGTTCAGATGGGCGTCGAGAAGGTGGAACTGGACGAGCTCCTCGCGCGCGCCGATTTCATCACGCTCCACACGCCGCTCACCGATCAGACGCGCAACATCCTCAGCCGCGAAAATCTGGCCAAGACCAAGAAGGGCGTCCGCATCATCAACTGCGCACGCGGCGGCCTCATCGACGAAGAGGCGCTCAAGGAGGCGCTGGAGAGCGGCCATGTCGCGGGCGCCGCGCTCGACGTCTTCACCGAAGAACCGGCCAAGGCCAATCCGCTGTTCGGGGCGCCCGGCCTAGTCGCCACGCCCCATCTGGGTGCCTCCACCACCGAGGCGCAGGTCAACGTTGCCATCCAGGTCGCCGAGCAGATGTCGGACTATCTGATGAAGGGTGGCGTCACCAACGCCATCAACATGCCCTCGCTCTCCGCCGAGGAAGCGCCCAAGCTCCGGCCCTATATGAGCCTTGCCGAACGGCTCGGGTCGCTGGTCGGGCAGCTCGAGGGGCGGAATATCAGCGGCGTCGCGATCGAAGCCGAGGGCGCGGCCGCCAGCCTCAACCAGAAGCCCATCACCGGAGCCGTGCTCGCCGGCCTGATGCACGTTTATTCGGACAGCGTGAACATGGTGAATGCGCCCTTCCTGGCGAAGGAAAGGGGACTGGACGTCCGCGAGGTCCGCCATGACCGCGAGGGCGATTATCACACGCTGGTTCGAGTGACCGTGAAGACGGCCAAGGGGGAGAAGTCGGTCGCCGGCACGCTGTTCGGAAACGCCGCGCCGCGCCTGGTCGAGATATTCGGCATCAATGTCGAGGCTGAGCTGGGCGGCGAGATGATCTACATCGTCAATGACGACCAGCCCGGCTTCATCGGCCGCCTCGGCACCAGCCTTGGCGAAGCAGGCATCAACATCGGCACCTTCAATCTCGGCCGCCGCGCGGCCGGCGGGGAGGCGATCGCCCTCGTCTCCGTCGACAGCCCGATCGGCGCGTCGCTGGTGAAGGAATTGAAGGCGCTGCCGGGCGTCCGCGAGGTCAAGCCGCTCCGCTTCTGATTTGCTGGACCTCAGCCGCCCCACCGCTAGAGCACTTCCAGAAAAAGTGGATACCATTGAGCAGGTCGCCATGCCCCCCGATCCGACAAGGCCATTTCGCCTTGTCGGGAAAGGCTCTAGAGGCGGCCGGTCATTTTACCGGAAAGCTTGAGTTTTGGCGAACGTAACGGTCATCGGCGGCCAATGGGGCGACGAGGGGAAGGGGAAGATCGTCGATTGGCTTTCGAGCCGGGCCGACGTCGTGGCCAGATTCCAGGGCGGCCACAATGCCGGGCACACGCTCGTGGTCGGCAATCAGGTATACAAGCTTTCGCTGCTCCCATCGGGCATCGTGCGCGGCACGCTTTCGGTGATCGGCAACGGCGTGGTGCTCGATCCCTGGGCATTGCAGGCGGAGGTCGAGAAGCTCGGCGCCCAAGGCGTATCGATCACGCCCGAAACGCTGCAGATCGCCGAAACGTGTCCGCTCATCCTCCCCTTCCACCGAGACCTCGATGCGCTGCGGGAGGATGCGAGCGGCGCCGGAAAGATCGGCACCACCCGCCGCGGCATCGGCCCGGCCTACGAGGACAAGGTCGGCCGCCGCGCGATCCGCGTTTGCGATCTTGGCCATCTCGATGGGCTGGGTCCGCAGCTGGACCGCCTCTGCGCCCATCACGACGCGCTCCGCGCCGGCTTTGGGGAGCCGCCGGTGGACCGGGCCGCGCTCACGGGCGAGCTACGACAGATTGCCGATTTTGTCCTTCAGTTCGCCCGCCCGGTTTGGCTGACGCTCAACGAGGCCAAGGCACGCGGGCGCCGCATCCTGTTCGAGGGCGCCCAGGGCGTGCTGCTCGATGTCGATCACGGCACCTATCCCTTCGTCACCTCGTCCAACACCATTGCCGGCACGGCCGCAGGCGGCACCGGCCTCGGCCCTTCGGCCGCCGGCTTCGTGCTTGGAATCGTCAAGGCCTATACGACGCGCGTCGGCTCCGGGCCGTTTCCGACCGAGCTCGACGATGCGATCGGCCAGCGGCTTGGCGAGCGTGGTCATGAATTCGGCACCGTAACCGGGCGCAAGCGCCGCTGCGGCTGGTTCGATGCGGTGCTGGTCCGCCAGTCCTGTGCGGTTTCGGGGGTGACCGGAATCGCCCTGACCAAGCTCGACGTGCTCGACGGGCTCGACGAAATCCGCATCTGCACCGGCTACCGTCTGCGCGGGCAGAAGATGGACCATTTTCCGGCCCATGCCGCCGACCAAGCTGCGGTGGAGCCCGTCTATGAAACCGTCGCCCGCTGGTCCGAATCCACCGCCGGCGCGCGCAGCTGGGCGCAGCTTCCAGCGCAGGCGATCAAATATATCCGCCGCGTGGAGGAGCTGATCCGCGCCCCGGTCGCCCTTGTTTCCACCAGCCCCGAGCGCGAGGATACGATCCTCGTCC
>JALYGI010000179.1 GCA_030777185.1 Pseudomonadota bacterium | reverse complement strand
GGCACCGCGCTCGTTATCTCGCCGCTGATCGCGCTGATGCACGACCAGATCCGCTCGGCCGACAGCTTCGGCATCCATGCCGCAGCCTTGACGTCAGCCGACGACAATCGGGAGGAGACGGTGTCGCGCCTTCGGCGGGGGGAGCTCGATCTTCTCTATGTGGCGCCCGAACGCGCATCGGGGGACGGCTTCCGCCAGCTGCTGGAAAACGTGCCGCTTTCGCTAATCGCGATCGACGAGGCGCACTGCGTTTCCGAATGGGGGCATGATTTCCGGCCCGATTACCGCCTGCTGCGGCCGCTGCTCGATCGCTTCCCCCGCGTGCCCCGGCTGGCGCTGACCGCCACGGCCGACCGGCAGACCCGCGCAGACATCCTCGTCCAGCTCGGCATCCCGGAGGACGGGCTGATCCTCGCCGGCTTCGACCGGCCGAACATCCGTTACCATATCCGGCCGCGCGAGGGGATCGGCCAGCAGCTCAAGAGCCTGCTCGCCGACCAGCCGGGGCCGGGGATCGTCTATGCCACCAGCCGGGCGGCGACCGAGAAACTGGCCGAGCAGCTTGGGGGCAGCGGCCGCAAGGCGCTCCCCTACCATGCCGGGCTCGATCCGCAGGTGCGCGCGCGCAACCAAGCGGCATTCGTGCGGTCGGAAAGCATGGTGATGGTGGCGACGATCGCCTTCGGCATGGGGATCGACAAGCCCGACGTGCGCTTCGTCGCCCATGCCGGACTGCCGAAATCGATCGAAGCTTATTACCAGGAGACGGGCCGGGCCGGGCGTGACGGCGATCCGGCTGAGGCCTGGCTGTTCTGGGGCGCCGAGGACTTTTCGCGCGCCCGGCGGCGGATCGAGACGGAAGTGCCGGAGGAACGGCGGGCAGGCGAGCGCCAGCGGCTGAATTCACTTGCGTCGCTGGTCGAGACGGCGGGCTGCCGGCGCGCGCTCCTCCTCCGCCATTTCGGGGAGGAGCCGCCGGCGCGTTGCGGAAATTGCGACAATTGCCTGGTGCCGCCGAGCACGATCGATGCCACGGAGACGGCAAGGAAACTGCTTTCCGCCGCCTTCCGAACCGAAATGCGGTTCGGGATCACCCACCTGATCGATGTGCTCGCGGGAAAGGAAAACGACAAGATCCATGGCTTCGGCCATCATCGGCTGTCGGTGTTCGGGATCGCAGGCGAGGAGGAACTGGCGTTGATGAAGCCGGTGGCCCGGGCATTGCTCGCTCGCGACGCACTTCGTGCCGACGAATATGGCGGCCTCTCCTTTGGCCCCGCAGCGCGGGCGCTGCTCAAGGGCGAAGAGCAGCTGGAGCTGGTGCTGACGCCAAAGCGTCAGCGGCGCGCCCGCCGGGACCGCGCCGCCGGACCCGAGGGCGATCCCCTGTTCGAGGCGCTCAGAGCCTGCCGGCGCGACCTGGCGAAGGAGGCGGGCGTGCCGCCTTATGTGATCTTCCACGACAGCACGCTTCGCGAGATGGCGGAGCTGAAGCCGGTCAGCCTCGGCGCGCTGAGCCGCATCTCGGGTGTCGGCGAGGCCAAGCTCGCTCGCTACGGGCAATCCTTCGTGGATGCGATCCGGGCGTGGGAAGGAGAGGCGCATGTTGCGGCGGATTGACGAGCGGGTTTTGGTGGCCGGTCAGATCAGGCGGGACGATATGGAGGCGCTCAAGGCGGGCGGCATCGGAATGATCGTCAACAACCGGCCCGACGATGAGGAAGCAGGCCAGCCTTCGAGCGCCGAGATGGAGGCGGCGGCGCGGGCTGCGGGGATCGATTATCGCTACATTCCGGTCGCCTCGGGTTTTTCGGCGAACCAGGTGGAGGCGATGAGCGAAGCGCTCCGCGATGCCGAGGGGCAGATTCTGGCATTCTGCCGCTCCGGCACGCGATCGACCTACCTGTGGGCGCTGGCCCGGGCGCGACACGGCGATCCCGCCGAAGAGCTGATGCAAAAAGCCGCGGCGGCGGGATATGATTTGGGACCGATCGAGGCGCTTCTTCAGCGCTGATCCTCAGCAAGGACCGCCGCGGCGGCCTGAAAGTCGCTCTCGTCCACCATCAACCGCGCCGGTGTCATCGAGCCCAGGCCGAGGCTTGCCACCCCGCCGCCAAACAGGATCGTCTCGATCCCTTCGGACGCAAGCCGCCCCCGCGCCACCTCGGCAGCAATGGGGTTCTGGAACATGGCGAGTTCGACCAGCGCCACTACCAGGGCACCACTTCGCCGGCCTCCGTCTCCGCGGTCCGGGGCGCGCGGCCGAGGATCTCATTGCGGTGCGGGAAACGGCCGAACCGCTCGATCAGGTCGTGGTGCTTCTTTGCAAAGTCGAGCTGGTCGTCATCGCCGAGCCCGGCGAAGAGTGCGAGCGATCGCTGCTGGTCCTCCAGCTTTTCGCTATGCTGAAACGGCATGTACATGAAGCCCCGTTTCGGTTGCTCGAACGCCTCGTCATCGCCGCGCTCGATCGCCCTGCTTGCGATCTGAAGCGCCAGATGATCGGTGGCGAATTGATCGGCGTGGCCCCGGAACATGTTGCGGGGCAGCTGATCGAACAGGATGATCGCTGCAAGCGCCTCATCGGGCGAGCCAAGGAAATCGGACACGGGACGTTGCCGCTGGTCCTCCCAGAGCTCCTCGAAACGGGCGCGGCAGCTTCGATCGAGCTCGGCATTCGCCTTCCACCATTGCTCAGGCGCGAGGCCGAACCAGAAATCGAGAATTTCTCTGACCCACGGCTCGGCCATCAGGGGCTTTCTCCGAGCGCTTTCATGAACGCGGCGACTTGGCTTGGCGACGTATCGGTTAAAGCCTCGTCCACGTCGCTGGGGAGGTCCTGATAAGCAACCGGCTCGGCGAATTGCGCGTCCGTGAAGTCGTAGCGGATGCCGCCAATGCGGTTGTAGAAATGTGCCCCTTCGGCGGTCTCGGTTTTGAGGATTTCGCCGCCGAGAAGGCGCTGAACGGCAATCGCCGTGACACTGCATTGGCCTTTCGCGGGGTTCTCAGCCGTCCAAGTGGCGGCCGTCTCCGAGGACCAAGCCCGGCACAAGCGCTGTGGCAGGTCTCTTGGAGGCACGGACATCAGGCCGCCGTACCCCCGACGGTGAGGCCCTCGATCAGCAGGGTCGGCTGGCCGACCCCGGCGGGCACGGTCTGCCCGCCCTTGCCGCAGATGCCCACGCCCTCATCCAGCGCCATGTCGTTGCCGATGGCAGCGACCTTGGTCAGCACCGTGGGGCCGTCGCCGATCAGGGTCGCACCCTTGATCGGCTGCCCGAGCTTGCCGTTCTCGATCCGATAGGCCTCGGTGCAGCTGAAGACGAACTTGCCGCTGGTGATGTCCACCTGCCCCCCGCCGAAGCTTTTGGCGTAGATGCCGTTCTTGACGCGGGCCAGGATCTCGCCGGGATCGTCATTTCCGCCAAGCATGAAGGTATTCGTCATGCGCGGCATCGGGGGGTGGGCGAAGCTTTGGCGCCGGCCGTTGCCGGTCGGCTCTACGCCCATCAGCCGGGCGTTGAGACGATCATGGATATAGCCCTTGAGGATACCGTCCTCGATGAGGGTGTTGCACTGGGTCGGCGTGCCCTCGTCGTCGATGGTGAGCGAGCCGCGGCGGGCGCCGAGCGATCCGTCGTCGATGACGGTGACGCCGGGCGCGGCGACGCGGTCTCCGATCCGGCCGGAAAAGGCCGAGGTGCCCTTGCGATTGAAATCGCCCTCGAGGCCGTGGCCGATCGCTTCATGGAGGAGGACGCCGGGCCAGCCGGGGCCGCAAACGACCGTCATTTCGCCCGCGGGAGCTGCGACCGCCTCGAGATTCACCAGCGCCTGCGCGAGCGCGATGTCGATTGCGCGGTTCCAGGTGCCTTCGAGAAACAGATCGTCATAAAGATAGCGGCCGCCAAGCCCATGATAGCCGCTCTCGCGCCGGCCATTCTGTTCGACCACGACCTGGATGTTGAGGCGGACGAGCGGGCGGACATCATGCGCGACGAACCCGTCGGCGCGGATGATATCGATCACGCTCCACGACCCCGCGAGCGACACGGAGACCTGCTTCACACGGGGATCACGGGCGCGGGCGGCGGCATCCACGCTTTGGCAAAGCGCGACCTTGCGGGCGAAGGGGACAAGGCTCAGCGGATCGGCATCGGTGTAGAGCGAAGCGTTGGTCCGGCGCGGCGGCGCGGCCTTGCCGGCCTTGGAGGGGTCGAGCACCGCCATCGTCTCCGCCGCGCGGCGAATGGCAGCCTCGCTCAACTCGTTGGCCTGAGCGAAAGCGGTGGTCTCGCCGGAAACGCCGCGAAGGCCGAAGCCCGCCTCCGTGTTGAAATCCGCGGTCTTCATCCTCCCATCCTCGAAGCCGAAGCTCTCGGACGCGGTATATTGAAGATAGAGCTCGCCGTCGTCGCAGGTTCTCAGCGCCTTGGCCGTGAGCCGCTGGGCAGCTTCGGGCGAAAGGCCATCGTTGCGGTAGAGGAAGCGGCGCGGATCGGAGAACATGGTCATTGGGGGCATATAGGCCCTTGCCGCGTCATTGCGAGCGCTACGGAGCGACCCGGCTTCGCAGCGGAAGGATCGCCCGTTGCTTTGCTCCCCTCGCAAGCATGTGGAGGATCAGGCTGCCGGACTGTCGTCCGCAGGCCCGCCCTTCAGGATGAAGCGCTTGTCGCAATAGCCGCACTCGACGAAGCCCTTCTCGTCGATCTGGAGAAAGACCCGCGGATGGCCGAGCGCCGGATGGATGTTGCTCGCGCCGTCGCAGGCGACGCGCGGCGTCGTCACGTAGCTGACTTCCGGGACAGTGGGGTCGTTGGTGGCCATGGCCGGCGCCTTAGCAACGGGGATGGGGGCAGACAATCGCCTTAGACTGGGCGAGCATCTGCCCCTGCCCCCGTGGCGATCAGCGCAAATACGCCGCGCTGACCGCCTACGCTCACACGGCCCGCAAGCGGCAACAACACCAGTTGCGGCACGCGGGCCATGGCAGGCAGGTCTAATGGTGTCGCGTGAACGGGTCTTTACCGGTTGAGGTAAACGCCCACTTCAGTCCCTGTTTGCGCAGGGGCCGCCAGCCGCACTCCAGTGAGACCAAGATTCACGTTTCAGGCTGGTTGCCTGAAACGATCTTGGTCCAGACTCCGGTGAGACCAAGATTCACGTTTCAGGCTGGTTGCCTGAAACGATCTTGGTCTATGCGCCAGGCATGCAAAGCGCGGCCGCGATTTCGATCGTCGATCTTCAGAAAACCTATGCCGGCGGGAAGCGCGCGCTGGACGGCGTCAGCCTGGACGTGCCGCGGGGGCAGATTTTCGGGCTGTTGGGGCCGAACGGCGCCGGTAAGTCGACGATGATCAACATCCTCGCCGGCCTCGTCAACAAGACCGGCGGCACGGCCTCGATCTGGGGCTTCGACATCGACAAGCACCCGCGCAACGCCAAGGGCTCGATCGGAATCGTGCCGCAGGAGATCTTGTTCGATCCCTTCTTCACGCCGGCCGAGACGCTCGACCAGCAGGCGGGGCTCTACGGCGTGCCCAAGGCCAGGCGCCGGACGATGGAGCTGCTCCGCGCCGTCCATCTCGAGGACAAGGCGGACGCTTATTCGCGGACGCTTTCGGGCGGCATGAAGCGACGGCTGCTGGTCGCCAAGGCAATGGTCCATTCGCCGCCGATCCTGGTGCTCGACGAGCCGACCGCCGGCGTGGACATCGAGCTTCGCCAGCAGCTTTGGGAATATGTGCGCA
>JALYGI010000178.1 GCA_030777185.1 Pseudomonadota bacterium | reverse complement strand
TGAAGCATACGATCGCCTGGTTCCAGGGCTGGGGCGGCACCGGAGGCGGAGTGAAGATCGACTATCGGCCGGTGCACGAATATACGCTCACCGACGAGATCCAGTACATCAAGCCGAAGGCGCGGGTTTACTGACTGAGGCGACCGGAGCCGCTTCATTGCGGCAGTCGGGCTGATCTCGTTCCTCGAAAGGTAAGCCACGGTGCAAGAGTCGATCCGTCCCTCGAGGATCCCGGAGGAGGCCAAGCGACGCCTTCGCATCATGTTCGTCGCGAAGCATGCAATGTGGGAAGGCGGCCTCCATCCCGAGGACGGCAACCATGCCCTCTACCATGTCGAAGTGCGCGAGATCCTGAAAAGCCTCGGGCTCAACCTGGTGCTGGCCAATCGATATGAAGCCTTGTTCGACAAGCCGGACGTTGACTTCGTCTTTCCGCTCCTCAACAGGGGCGGCTTTCTCAACAGCGAGATGCTGCTTCCCCTCCTGTGCACCCGGCAAGCGATCCCGTTCCTCGGCGCCAGTCCGATCCTGCGAGGCCTTGCCGACGACAAGCATCTGACGAAGCTCTGCGCCGCGGCGCGGGACGTTCCCACCGCGCCTTGGGCGATCTACCGCCGGGGCGCGCCCGTGGAGCAAGAACGCTGCCCTCAAGGTGGGCGGCTGGTGGTGAAGCCCAATGCCTCCTCCGCCTCCTGGGGCGTGCAGGATGCGCGCGATTGGAGTGAGGTCGAGGCGGCCGTCGCCAGCATACACAGCGAGGGTCACGACGCGATCGTGGAGCCGTTCCTAAACGGCAGCGACGTCGAGGTGCCGGTGATCACGATCGACGGCAAACCCGTGATCCTGCCGATGCTGATGTTCGAGCAGGCCGATCCGTCGCACCTGCGCACCTATTACGAGAAGCGCGACCTCGTCGACCGGGCTCAGAAATATCGGCTGGTGCCGTTCGGAACCGACGATGAATGGTATCCCCGGATTCACGAGCTTACGCGCGAGATCCTGAAGGAATTCGTGCCGTTCGACTATGGACGGTTCGAGTTCCGGCTCGATCGGGAAGGCGGCAAGGTTCAGTTCCTTGAGGTGAACCTCAACGCCAATCTCTGGTCCGAAAAGGTGTATGGCCGCTCGGCCCAGCTTGCCGGCTGGAGCCAGGCCGAGCTCATCGAGACGATCCTTTGCGAGAGCCTCCGCCGACACGGCCTGCTCGACGACTGAGCTCGCATGCATTAGGATGGCAGCATGAGCATGGGGCGTTTTTCAGCATATCGCCTCAAGAAGGCGTTCGGGCTGTATCCGGGGATCGGTGCACCGATTTCGGCAGACTTCCTTGCTGAGCATTACCAAGCGCGCCGACGAGCTCGGTCCCTAGGGAGAGCCGCCCTTGATGCCGTAGCAGGCTCCCTGTTCCGCCTCTGGGTCCCCGTTCGGGCTCGCCGGGTGGCGAAGCGCTACAGGCTCGGCTCGAAATGGGCACGGCAGGCATCTAAAATCGCCAAGCAGCGGTTCGCCGATCCGAACGACCTCGCGCTGTTCCGCATCGAACGGCCCGAGCAGTTGGACAGCTTCATGCGCCGGTTCGAATATGCCGCGATCAGCAAGCGCATCAATCCGGCCTGCTGGCGGGAGGATTGCGCGCTTGCCGACAAGATCCTCTTCTACGCCCGGTGCGCGCAGCATGGGCTGCCGCATCCGGAAGTCCTCGCCACCGTCTCGGCCGGCGGTGCCGACATAGAAGCAGTGCCCGCTCCGGGCCGCCTCGCAATGAAACCGGCGGATGGCGAGGGGGGCAGCGGCTTTCGTGTACTGGACTGGGCCGGCGGCGATGGGGCCGCTTTCGCGTCCTTTTTGCAGGCGCAGCCAGGGCTCGGCCGGTCTCGCTGGCTAGTCCAGCCGAAGGTCGCGCCTCATCCGGACCTTGTTCCAATCTCGCTCTCCGCGCTGCCGACCGCGCGGGTCACCACCATTCGCAACGAGCAGGGAAAGCCCGAGCTCGTCACGTCCGTGCTTCGCTTTCCTTCGGTGGCGGACGCGCTCGTCGACAATATCAAGGCCGGCGGCCTGATGGCGCCGATCGATCCGGAGAGCGGAGTGCTCGGCCCCGCCTGCCGCGGCAAGAGCGCCGGCGAGGTCCAAACCCATCCGGTGACCGGCGCGCCGGTGGCAGGCCTTCAACTGCCCG
>JALYGI010000177.1 GCA_030777185.1 Pseudomonadota bacterium | reverse complement strand
GGCATGGCGGCCGGGCCATCAGCCCGAACGGCAGTGGGTTGATGGGGCTGTGCTTGCGCAGTTGCCAGCCCGCTCACCGAGGCAAGCAGCTGGGCAAGGGGCGAGCTGAAGATCATGCCCGTTATTTGCCTTGGCAGACATTCTGCTCGGTCGTGCCGAGGAAAGGAGCGAACGGACAGCTGACCCAGCGCAGGCGAACGCGGTTGCCGCCGACCGGGACCTCGATCCTGTCGGAGCGGATCGCCGGGTCCGCATTGCCGAAGCCGCCGACGCGCACGCCGCCATTATGAAGCCCAAGGAAGCTCACCATGTCGTCCTGATCGATTCCGTCGCCGGACACGCCGATGCCGCCGATCAACTGCGGCCCGCGATAGATCGGCACCGAGCCAGGAAAGATCTGGATTCCGTTCGACAGGCGCGTCGTGCTCGTGCAGCGCTGCGGCACGTCGTCATTGGCGCCGAGGATGAAGCCGACATGGGTCTTCACATTGGCTTCGACGAGCGCCGATTGGAGGCCGGTCGAGAAGGGGTTGAACTCCGCGATCGGGCGCGACAGCGGGCCCGGCGGCCGGCCGAGTTCGCCGTCGGGGAAATAAGGCCGCGCGATGTTGCCGATCGCGCGGTTCGAAAAGGCGTTCCTGCCGGTGAAGGCCGTGCTGTCGCCGAAGAAAGCGCGCGCGGCCTGGGCGTAATTGGCGACGTCAGGATCCGGATTGGCCTGCAATATCCCCGCGGCCTGCGCATTGGAGAAAAAGGCCGCGGTTCGCGCCTTTTGCAGCGAGACGTCGATGCCGAACATCGGCGCATCGGGCGAACGGACGATGCCGAGGACCTCGCCGTTCGTGTCGACGACGGAAATGGACGCCTGCATCCTGCTGTCGAGCGGCCGCCGGATCTGCGCTCGCGCGGCGCTCAGGATCTTGAAGGCTTCTTCGAGGAGCGCGGTCACCTCGGCTGCGCTGAGCGGCTGCGAGACCGCGCCGGCATCGGTCGCGCCGCGGATCGGGAAGCGGTTGGCGCCCGAGCCGTTCGTCAGGACGAATGCATCGGGGTTGGAGAATTCCGCCCGGGTCGAGGCGCGGACCCCGGAGGCTTCGCTGCCATAAGCGCGCCCGGCGAGAACTCCCGACGAGGCGTCGTAATAGCCGCGAACTGAGGCGAGCGCGCCTTGGCTGCCGTTGATCGCGGCGAATCCAGGCGCCGAGGAAGGGTTGCTGGCAAGGCCGGAGGGCGCGGCGTCCGAGAAGCGAAGCGCAGTGCCGTCCACCGTGATGCGGTCGGCGCGGATTTCCTCAGGCGCGGCGAAGCCGGTCGAGGCCGCCACGGCGATGAATTCCTCGTCGTCGCGATCGATGTCCTGGATCTCGGGATCGAAGCCGTAGACGCCGTCGGCCATGACGCCGATCCCGCCGACGACGACCCCGTCCTTGTAGAGCGGAAGCCCGCCCGGATCGGCGGCGAGGCCGAGCGGCGATCTTTTGGGGCCGATGAAGCTGTTCGCGCCGGCCGTGCCGTTGAAGCGGGACGACAGATCGGAGCAGGGAAGCTGGCTGAACTGCACGCCGAACAGTGGGCCGCTCTCGAGGCCACGGGCGACGCGCGAGGGCGGGAAATGCTCCTGCACGATCATGCTCGCCGTGCGGGTCGAAAAGGCGTTGCCGCCCGAGGAGAGGTAGGCGCCCGTCACCGCTTTGGCGATCGCGCCCGCAACCGCTCCGGGGACGTCGACCCCCTGGAGATCGTGCATGCTGCCGCTCGGCCCGTTGGGCACGCGCAGCCGCTGGTTCGAGCCGTTCATCGCGAACACGGCAAGAACGTTGCCGACCCGGTCGACCACCGCCAGCGTCGCTGGGGCGCTGCGCGCCCGTGCTTCGGCCACGCCCTGGGCGATGATCTGCTGCACCTCCGCTGCGCTGAGCGACAGCTGCGCCGGAACCGAGAAGACGCCGCTGGGCGTGGGAGAGGGGGATGGGCTGGGCGACGGGCTCGGCGTCGAGGTTCCGCCGCCTCCACTGCTGCCACTGCCGCCGCCACCCCCGCAGGAGGCAAGCAGCAGCGCAGCGATCGCGACGAGGCTCGTGGCCGAGCGCATCACCTCAGCCTCTTGATGGCGGAGGCCGCCCGCCCAAGGCTCGCCCGGAATTGCCGCGGCTGGTAAAGGTTGGGATCGCGCACCGCCTGGTAGGCGCTGTTGATGTCGCCGCGGATCGCGTTTGCCGCGTCGGGCGTGACCTGACCGCTCGCCACCAGGGCTGAGAGCAGGGTGTCGGTCGCCATCACCGCCTGCACGCTTCCGGCATAGTCGGTGAACCGCTCGGCAATGGCATTGCTGGTGATGGTGTCGATGATCTGGAAAACCTGGCTCCGCCCCAGGGGCGAGCGCGAGAAACTGTCGGCGAGCGCGCGCGCCGTCTCGCGCAGGCGGCCTGCGGCGGCGACGGCCGAGGGTCGATCCTTTGAGAGGGACTGGTGGAAGGCGCGGCTGTCGCGGTCGAAGCGGGACGCCATTTCGGGCGAGACCGCCCGCGCGGCGGCGGCGAGCATGATCATATTCTCGTCATTATAGGCGGGCATGCCCTCGGGAATTGGCCGCATCGGATTGTCGAGGGCGGTCGGCTCGAAATTGGGATTGTCCGAGATGCGCCGGTGGCAGGTGTGGCAGTCGAAGAAATAGAATTCCGGGAACACGCCCTCGGTGCCGCGGGCGGGGTTTGAGAAGAGGCTTAGCGAGCGCTCCAGCGCCATCGCCTGGCCGATTGCCCACATCTGGACATTGTTGGTGCGGCCCTTGCGCTGCGCGTAATCGCCATCCTCGTTGTGGTGCTGCTGGAGCGTCGAGAAGAGGTCGAGCTCGAACGAGATTCGCGGATGGCCGGCGGCCATGATGCGGTGATTGACGAACTGCCCCTGGTCGGCGCTCCCGAAATGGCAATCGAGGCATTGCGATGCCCGAGCACGGGGATTTTCCAGCGGCACCATGCCGCGCGCGACGTTCGATGCGTGGCTGGCTCCGACCGCATAATGGCTGGACAGCCAGCCCGCGGCGGCGCCGTGGCAGCCTTCGCAGCCGACTCCGTCCGACAGCTGGAAGCGCCCGCCGCGCGAGCCCGCCGGCGCAGGCGTCGCATGGCAGCCGAGGCACATGGGCGCGCTGGTCGCCTCGCCGATGCCGAGCCGCTGCGCGATCGCCTTGCTGCGCGGGTTCGAGAGCACGCGCCAGGCGCGGCTATGCGCACCCGAGGGGCTCGATTCGTCCTGCCAGATGAGGAGTTCGTCCTGGCGGACGATCTTCCCAGTCGCCTCGCTTCGCCCATGGCAGGTGGAGCCGGAGCAGGAGGCGACTCCAACATGGCTGCCGCTGCTCATTCCTTGCGCAGTTGCTACCGCCGGGGCGGGACGAAAGACGAGCGCCGCCACCAGCAAGGCCAGCAGGCCCGCGGCACAAATGACGATCGCCAGCCTGCGATTCCGCCCCATTCATTGCCCCCCTGAAGCCGCTCCGACGAGTCCCGGAGCGGCGGCAATCGGTTAGACTATGTTCAAACTCGGAGCGGCTTTCAAGAAGCAACGACGAACCCGTCAGACGGGGCGACGAAAGCAGCAAGGTCTGGGTGACAGCCGTAACAAAGCCCGATACATCTCCCGAGTCATGGGGGAAGGGGACCAGACTAACGAGTCTCCGCGTGCCCCGCTGTGCGTCTAGAAATGGCGACACGCCATCTATCAGCGGAGACGGCGAAATGATGAAAGCTTCGGACCTGTTCATCCAGTGCTTGGAAGAGGAAGGAGTCGAATATATCTTCGGCGTACCGGGTGAAGAAAACCTAGACTTTCTCGATAGTTTGTCGCGTTCTGACAAGATCAGGCTGATCCTGACCCGGCACGAGCAGGGGGCCGGATTCATGGCTTCCACTTACGGACGTCACACCGGCAAGGCAGGCGTCTGCCTCGCAACCTTGGGACCGGGGGCTACAAACTTCGTGACCGCGGCGGCCTATGCGCAGCTCGGCGGCATGCCGATGATGATGATCACGGGGCAGAAGCCGATCAAGAAATCCAAGCAGGGCCGCTTCCAGATCCTCGATGTGGTCGACATGATGCGGCCGATCACCAAATATACCCACCAGCTCGCCTCGTCGGACAATATCCCGAGCCGGGTGCGCGAAGCTTTCCGACTCGCCGAGGAAGAGAAGCCCGGCGCCGTTCATCTCGAGCTCCCCGAAGACATAGCCGACGAGCATACGGATTCGCTTCCGCTGAAAGCGAGCCTGCACCGCCGCCCGACCGCCGACGAGAAAGCCGTGCGTGCCGCGGTGAAGCGGATCGAGCAGGCCCGCTCGCCGGTGCTCGTGATCGGTGCCGGGGCGAACCGCAAGATGACCAGCCGGATGCTCCACCAATTCGTGGAGAAGACCGGCATCCCCTTCGTCACGACGCAGCTCGGCAAGGGCGTCCTCGACGAAACCGGGCCCAAATTCCTCGGTTGCGCGGCGCTTTCGGCCGGCGACTTCGTCCATCGGGCGCTGGAATCGGCCGACCTCATCCTCAATGTCGGCCA
>JALYGI010000176.1 GCA_030777185.1 Pseudomonadota bacterium | reverse complement strand
GATGGTGATAGAAGCTGCCCTTGGTGACGTTGAGCTCTGACGCGATCCGCTCGACGGAAGCGCCGCGGTAGCCGCGGACGTTGATCAGCCGGGTTGCGGCTCGCAGGAAGTTTTCCTGGGCCGGGTCCTCTCCGCGTTGGTTGATCGTCAGCATAGACGGCTGCCATGGAGCCTCCCTTGCGCCGATGCCTCCCTCGAAGATCTCGAACAGCCGGTGCCGGACGCGGCCGAAATCGGTTGTGGAATAGCGCGGCAGCCAGGCCGGGAGCCAAAACATGTTCTCGATCAGCACGTTTGCGCGCGCGGTGTTGAGGCGCTTCTGCTCTTCGCTGAGCGAAGGCCCGAAAAAGTCCCGCACCTTTCGGAAGATGGCGGACCACCGCTCCGCCAAATCGCCGCGAAGCGGTTCTTCCAGCGCACGCATGTCGGACAGGTGGGTGATGGGCCGCTCCTCCCGCCGACGGATCCGGGCCCGCAGATCGAAATGGAGGTCGAGATAGGCCGCCACGCGCGCCCGCGGATCGGCCCGCGATCCTGCCTCGTCCACCTGCGCTTCCAAACGTGCAAGCGAGTGTTGGAGCGCGGCAGCTGCCAGGAGCTCCTTGCGCTTGAAATAATAGGTGACGCTGGTGGTGTTGAGGTTCACCCTTTCAGCGACTTCAACAAAGGTCATTCCCTTGACACCGTTCTCGTTGATCAGCGCCGAGGCCGCATCGAGGATCTGTTCCCGCTTCTGTTGAAATCGGCTGGTCTGGTCTGGGGCGGTGCTCATCGTTTCTCGCTCTTACCGGGCGCGTGCCGCCCGCTATCGGATGAAGCTAATGTGTTTTCGCTGCGGCTGCCACTAGAACGGCTTCGCCGCAATCAGCCCATTTACCGAAGCTTCGGTATGCCGTAGCGAGGGGTGGCAGCTTCTCGAGGATCAAGCTTCGGCGGGAATGACGACAGCTTCACCGGCCTTGACTGCATCGGCGGAAGATCTGGATCGTTCAAGTCTCGTGCGATGGCTGTCGGCGAACATCCCTGACATTTCGGAACCAATTAACATCAGCAAATTTCCGGGCGGGCAGTCGAACCCGACCTATCGGCTCGACGCGAGCACGGGCAGCTATGTGCTGCGGCGAAAGCCGTTCGGTCCAATCCTCCCTTCCGCCCACGCGGTCGATCGCGAATTCCGGCTGATTTCCGCGCTGCACCCGGCCGGCTTCCCGGTCGCCAAGCCCTATGCGCTTTGCGAGGATCCGCAGGTGATCGGCGCGCCCTTTTACGTCATGTCGCTGGTCGAAGGCAGGACCCTTTGGGACGGCAAGCTGCCGGACGAGACGCCGGAGACGCGCAGGGCGGTGTACGAGGCGATGATCCGAACGCTCGCGGAGCTTCATTCGCTCGATCCCGAGCGGCTCGGCCTTGCCGACTACGGGCCGCCGGGCAATTATTTCGAGCGCCAGGTGCGGCGTTGGACGAAACAATATCGAGCGGCCCAGACGGAGGACATCGAGACGGTCGAAAAGCTGATCGACTTCCTGTCCCGCACCGTTCCTCAGCAAACGCGCACGTCAGTCATCCACGGCGACTACCGCATCGACAACATGATCTTCGCGCCGGACCGCCCCGAGATCCTGGCGGTGCTGGACTGGGAGCTTTCAACTCTCGGTGATCCGCTCGCGGACTTCGCCTATCTGGCGATGCAGTGGGAGATGCCGTCCGAAGGTGAGGGCGCGGGTCTCAAGGGTGTCGACTTCGCCGCCACCAATATCCCGACGCTGGAGGAGGCGGTTGCGCTTTACTGCGGGCTCACCGGGCGGGACGGAGTTCCCGACCTCAACTGGTATTTTTCGTACAATTTGTTCCGCCTGCTCGGCATCGTGCAGGGCATCCGCAAGCGCTTCCTGGACGGCAATGCCTCCAGCGCCAATGCGGAGGCGGCAGGCTCGCGCGTTCCCATGCTTGCCGCTGCCGCCTGGGAATTCGCGCGGAAAGCCGGCGCACCAGCCTGAGGAGATTTCGATGTCCCTCTTTCTTGCCTCCCCGGCGGCGGCTTACGTCAACGGTCAGACGGTAGTGGTTGACGGAGGATCGACGGCGTGAGCGCGGCCGAGCCCGAGGAGGCTGCGCCGAGGATCAGCCTCGCCGACATCATCACCGGCGCCGACCGGGCGGACGGGCGCTTTCGTGTGACTATTCCGGACACGTGGATGCAGGGGCGGACTGCCTATGGCGGGTTGACGGCCGCGCTGGCTCTTCAGGGTGCGATCGAAGGCGCGCCCGATCTTCCGCCGCTCCGGTCGGCGCAGATCGCGTTTATCGGGCCGCTTGCGGGGACGCTGGAGGTCAAGACCGAAACGCTCCGGCGTGGACGGCTTGCCTCATACATTCAGGCGGATGTGCACTCGGGGGCGGGGCTTGGGCTTCGGGCTACGTTCCTGTTCATGAACGAGTTCAAGTCCTCGGTGGACTATAACCAAGGCTCGGCGCCCGCGGTCCCGAGTCCGGAGGACGCCGCGCCCGCCGGGCGGCGGAACGGCAACTTCTTCACCAGCAACTTCGAATATCGCCATGCGCTTCCGATCAGCGAGCGCCGGACGCCGGCATTCCTGCGCTGGACCCGCCTCGAAGAGCGGGATGCTCTCCACCCGATGGTGGAGATCTTGGCGGTCGGCGACGCCTTGCCGCCTGCCGCCATGCCGCTGTTCGAGACGCCGGGGCCGGTGAGCTCGCTGACCTGGCTGGTGAACCTGCTGACCGACAAGCCGGCCACGCGTGACGGCTGGTGGCTGCTGCGTTCGGGATCGGATTATGCGCGCCATGGCTGCAGCAGCCAGACGATGATGATCTGGAATGCGGATGGCGAGCCGGTGGCAAGCGGAATGCAGAGCGTAGCCTTGTTCGGCTGACCGCTGCCCGGGCCTTTCCTATGGTGGAGACCTGGATTCACGGATCAGGCTGATTCAGCCTGATCCGATCAAGGTCTAGCGCTGAGGCCGTTTCCTGGCTGCGGCAGCCTGGCTGCGGACAAGATCGATGAGATCGCCCTGCGCAACGCTGACGTCTATGAGGTGCAAGCCCCATTCCTTGAGAACCGCACCGCCGGCGATAACGTCGCCGACGATTTCGTCCGTCCGCGGATCAGCCGGAGTCCCGTTTACCGTCACTTCCAGGTAGCTGCCCGACCGGTTCGCGACGCATCGTCCTGAAAGCAGCCCCGGCACCTTCACGAACGGCGTCTCGATTTTCGCTCCGCCCCTGATCCACGGCGGCGGCGGCGCCGCCGAAAATCCCGCGCCTCCGGTGCCGAGATAAGCGTCGAGCGGGACCTTTTCGCCGCCCGCAAGCGCGGCCGGGTTGGTGCAGGCGATCTGCTGCCCCGAATCCTCGCTACGCCCGAAGCGGCTGTTCTCCGGCGGCGGCACATCGTGTCGGAAACTCACATAGGAGACGGCGCAACCGGTCTGCTGCGACGAGCGGCAGAGCGGAACCGATTTGAA
>JALYGI010000175.1 GCA_030777185.1 Pseudomonadota bacterium | reverse complement strand
GCGCCTTAGCGGGGAAGCAGCCCGGAGTGGAAGCCTTTTCGGCTGCTTGCCCGATCGACGCCATGTCGATCACGAAGCGATATTTTACGTCGCTCCGCGCCATCCGTTCATAAGCTCCGCCAATCTCCTGCATCCGGATCATCTCGACGTCGGAGGTGATTCCGTGCTCCGCGCAGAAATCGAGCATCTCCTGCGTCTCGGCTGTCCCGTTCAGGGGCAGGCGCGGACGCCGGCTTCGACCGGCGTCGGCGCTCTGCTAGAGCAGGAGGACGAACCTAGCCGGAGTCGAAAGATGAAGTCGCTTCGAGCCGCCGCCGCCCTTCTCGCTCTGGGCGGAATCGCCATCGCACCCCCTGCCCTTGCCCAGTCCGGCGGAAGCACCTCGGGAGGCCGATCGGGTTCCTTCATGGCTCCCGCAGCGCCCGCGCCCGCGTTTTCGCGAGGGTTCGAGCCGGGCGACTTCCCGCTTCCGATCGTGCCGGGATTCTCGGACGGCCGCGAGTGGCGGGATGGTGGCCGCCCGGACCGGCCCCGCAGGCCCGACCGGCCGCGGCGGCGGGACCTGTTCGGCTTTGGTGGCTACGGCATCGGCTTCGGCGGCGATCTGGATCCTGACCGCGGCTATTTTGCCACCGGAGGCGAAGCGCCGGCGGTGGTGAACGGCCGCGCCCATTATGACTATGACCGCGGATACCCTTACGACTATTATCGAAGAGGGTCCGAGCGGAGTGGCGGTTACGAGACGGCGTCCAGCGAGCGCTATTGCGAGACAGAATGGACACGGGACCGGCGCTCGGGCCAGCAGGTGCCGGTGCGGGTCTGCCGCAACTAGGGCCAGACCCTTATCAGGAGAAAGCGGCAAGCGCCTCCGCGAGGCGGGGTGCGTCGCCTGCCTTGAGGCCGGCGATATTGATGCGTCCCGAGGGCGCCATGTGGACGGCGTGATCGCGGCCCAGAGCTTCCGCCTGCTCGGCGGTGAGCGGAAGCATCTTGAAGATGCCGCGTTCACGCTCGACGCCTCGTAGCAAAGGCGCCCTGTCGGCAAGCGCCGCCAGCTCCGCGCGAAGCCCAAGCATGCGATGCCGCATCGCGCACAGTTCCTGCTCCCAGGAGGTGCGCAGATGCGGCTCGTCAAGGATTCGGGCGACGATCGCGGCGCCATGGGCAGGCGGCATCGAGACGAGGGTGCGGCTGGTCCGCTCCATCTGTCCCTGAACGCGGCCGCGCTCCTCCGCGCCGGCGCAAACGGCGAACAGGATCCCGGTGCGCTCGCGGTAGAGGCCGAAGCTCTTCGAGCAGGCGACCGCGATCATTGCGCGCGGCGCGGCGGCGGCGGCGTCGCGCAGGATCTGGAGATCTTCGGCAAGCCCGTCACCAAGGCCGTAATAAGCCGCATCGATCAGGGGGATAGCGCCGCGTTCGGAAAGGGTGGCGAGAAGGCGGCTCCGCGCGTCACGCGGCAAATCGGCGCCGGTCGGGTTATGGCAGGGGCCGTGGAGAAGGAAGAGATCGCCCTCCCCGACCGCCTCGGCCGCGGCTTCGATCGCCTCCAGGTCCAGCGCGCCGCTCTCCGCATCGAAGTAACGATGGGTCACCAGCTCCAGCCCGGCGGCGGCGGCGATCGCGGCGTGGTTGGGCCAGCTCGGAAGCCCGAGATGCAGCCTCGCGCCCGGCGCGGCGATTCGCGCGAGGTCCATCGCGATCCGCAGCGATCCGGTGCCGCCGGTCCCCTGGATCGCGGCAACCCTGCCCTCCCGCACCGTGGGATGAGCATCTCCAAAGACCAGCGACGTCATGGCGCCAACGAACTGATGATCTCCCGCAAGCGCCTGATAGGCCTTGGTGTCCGCCTCCCGCGCGAGCGCAAGCTCCGCCTCCCGCACCGCCGCCATGACCGGTGAGGCGCCGCTGTCGTCCCGGTACACGCCGACGCCAAGATCGATCTTGTGCGGGCGATCGTCGGCCCGGACACGCGCCATCACCGCGTGCAGCGCATCGGGAACGGGTTCCGGAAATCGGTCGAACATGGAATGCTCTTTGCTGTGGCGAGGCGGAGCGGCAAGGTTTATGCGATTGTTACGGCCGCGGGAGCTTTAGGCCGCCCGCTTTGCACATCAAGGGCTTCACGGACGATGGCGGACAATCCTTTCACCAAGCATCCGGAAGAGATCGGGGAAAGCTATGGCGAGCATCTCGCCACCGCATCCGGTTTCGGCGCCACCATGGTGATTGGCGGATTGTGCGTTATGATCCACGCCGTTCTTCCGTTCCTGTTCGTGAACACCGGCAGCCGGACCATGGACAAGCTCCACAAGAAGATGGCCAAGCGCGTCGACCGGGTGAATTGGGAGCGGCACCCGATCATCTGATCGATCAAAGTGGTACTTTGATCGAGGTGGTTAGGACATTGGGTTGAGCAGGATGGTTGCGATGCCAGGTCTCAATACTCTCCTCTTAGGTGCAATGTTTCTGGGCAGTTTGTCGGGTCCAACCCCTGATTTGCCCGCGGAATGGAGCAATCTTCCGAAGCTGCAATATGCAAGCCAGCCGCGCTTTACCTATCGGCTGTCCTATTTCGTGATAGACGAGCACCGGCGGGGGCGGTGCAAGGTGCCTCGGCTTGCAAATGGGTGGCGGTACCTGGAGGTGGATGTCGCGGTTCTGGTCGACCCGGGTGGAAAGGTCTTGAGGGCTGTTCCCGCCAATGTTGGTTGTCCCACCGTGGAGAGTTACAGC
>JALYGI010000174.1 GCA_030777185.1 Pseudomonadota bacterium | reverse complement strand
ACCCGGCAGTTCACGAAGGAGGGAACGTTCCGGGCGGCGCAGCGCGAGTTGCCGCGGCTGAAAGCGCTGGGAGTTGATATCCTCTGGCTGATGCCGATCCACCCGATCGGGATGCCGGTCCGAGGGTGGAAGCCCTCGCGCAGCTTCTTCATGCCTTCCGCTTCGTAGAAGCGCCTTCCCGTTTCGTTCGACGCGTCCATCCTCAGAGTGAACCCGGCTGCCATCAGCTGCTTCGCCACGTTCAGCAAGGCCCGGCCGACGCCCTTTCCCTGCTCGCCGGACACCACGAAAATCTGATCAAGAATTGCGACGCTCGGCTTCAGTGCCAGCATGCCCACGACATGCTCGCCGCGCAGTGCAACATACAGGTCCCAGCCCGAGCGCAACTCCGCATCAATTCTGTGCCGAAGCGCCTCACGGGTCGGCACATCCGCGGTCGCGGCGTCCATCGACAATGCGCTCGCGTGCCAGACGCGCGCAACGGCATCCAGGTCGCTGCTGGCAGCACGCCTGACGCGGAGTTCGCGCTGCTCATCCACTCGTCGAACCTACATGGCGAGCGAGGCGGCACAATGTCCGTTTTTCCACCCATTGTGGACCTTGCATTGGCCCGCTCCGAGGGACTCGAACCCCCGACCCTCAGGTTCGAAGCCTGATGCTCTATCCAACTGAGCTAGGAGCGGTAGCATAACGTTGCCTGAGAGTTGATCCCGGTTCAAGGTTCTAGCACCGGGTCTGGTTGTTCCTTTCTGCCCATTTTCCTTCCGCCTTCGCTTAATTCCGCTTCCCACCCCTTGCCTCCATCACGCGCTGCCAGATGGACGGGCCCCCTGGATCGCGGGCTTCGTCGTGCACGCCTCGCTCGCCCATATTCGGTGACTGAACAGTCGCACCGCCGGCGCGATGAGGCCGGCAGAGAGGCGCACGCGCGCGTCACCTTGCGCAGCGCAAGCCTTTCTGGTGAAGCCGGCTTATGAGATGGAACAAGCGCCAGAAGGTCGAACGACCCGAATACCCGAAGCTGATCCCAGTCGCTGGGACCGTGGAGGAAGCGACTAAGCTGCTGTCGCTCATTCATGAGCACGATCCCGACGCGGCGATTCTCGATGGCGGCGAACGCGGCGCATTCCTGAAGGTCCACAATCAGGCGGCCGAGGCAGCAGCCACGGCAGAGCAACGGAATTTCCCTCTAGCCTAAGCAGGACGTCTCACCTGAGTGTCCCCGTTCGACCTATTGCCGAATTTAGGCGTCAGGTGGCGTCACTTGGCCGGACCCGTAGGCGAGGAGACTTCGACTAACGTCCCGACGGGGTCGAGAGTTGGAGCACCAGACGGCTCAGATCAGCGCCGAGGGCATCCTGCTCCACACTGGGGAAGCTGGTGCGTAGGCACGTTCCGATGCGGCTCAGCGCAGACTCGGCCGACCGGTCGGCGGTCCACGTCCCGACCAAGGCCGCACGAATCGCACGACCATTGCCGCGCACCAGGCTTTCGAGAAGCATTCCGAGACCGACAAGAAGGCCTAAAAAAAACGCGATAGAGAGCAAATGCGCCATGTCACCCCCCTTTTGCGGTGCCTTTGAACGGCATGCAGAAGGCTCAACCGGCGAATCCAGGATTGGTTCCAATGACTTGGCGCTGCCGACGCCCTGCGCGCAGGCTCCCGTGGTCGTCCAAGCTGAGCTGTTCCACGTGCTAACATCGCACATGCCTGTCGCATGCGGAGAAATTGATGAGGCTAGGTGGGTTGACCCTACCGAGGCACAGCTAATGCCGCTGGCGCCGCTAACTCGCGATCACGTCATACCCGTGGCTCGAACACTCTGGATGTCCGCTTCCAGGTCGAAACCAACGGCGAGGCTTGGAATATCTTTCCCCGCCTCGAGCTTTTCCCTGAGAACTTCAAGCCACTCCGCAGTTGACTGCCAAGCCCGCCGTCGGGGTCCTTGGTCGTGGGCGCGTTGCCACACCCGGGCTATGAGCCGGTCAATGGCAGCAAGCGTTTCTTGTTCGTCAGCCATGTTCCCGCGCGTAAGTCGTGGAGCTCTCGCTCTAACGCAATGTCCGAGTTCGACCCATTGCGGACATTGCGTCCTTTCAAGTGATGGGAGAGATTGGTCGCAGCGGAAGGC
>JALYGI010000173.1 GCA_030777185.1 Pseudomonadota bacterium | reverse complement strand
GCTCATGACAGAGGATGAGCGCGTCGGGCTGCGCGCCATGCAGCAGTCCATGCGACACTCCAGCGAAAGACGGGTGGAAGAGCGAGCCCTGACCTTCAATGAGATCCCATCCATCATCGTCCCGGGCGGGCGAGATCCATTCCGCTGCCCCGGCAATGAAATCGGCAACGACCGCGTCTATGGGGACGCCCGATTGAGCGATGAAGATGCCGGTCTGCCCCGTCGCGCGGAAATCTGCCTTGAGCCCGCGGGCGCGCAGCTCACGCTCGAGCGCGAGGGTCGTATACATCTTGCCGACGGAGCAATCGGTGCCGACGGTGAGCAGGCGCCGGCCGGCACGCGGACGCCCGTTGCCGATCGGAAGATGCGGCGGCGGCTCGCGCACGTCGAACAGCTGAAGCTCTGCCGCCTGGGCAGCCGCTCGAATTTCAGGATGGGCGGCGAGGCGTTCGTGGAGCCCCGAGGCGACGTTGAGACCGGCCTTTAGCGCCGCGACCACGTCGGCCACGATCTGGGTGCCCAGCAGCCCGCCGGCATTGGCGACGCCAAGGATCAGCGTGCGCGCTCCTCGTGCCGCTGCTTCGGCAAAGTCGAGGTGGGCAAGCCCCAGCGTCAGCGTGCAGGCCGGTCCGCGATATTCTCCGATGCACAGCTCGGGGCGCCACTCGGCGACACCTCGCGAGGTCTTGACCGAAAGCTCGTCCTTGGGCTCGCCAAGGTAAAGAAGGTAGGGGCTTGGTATCATCTCTGGCTCACCGCTCTTGCGGCCTCTCGGACGCGCCAGCTCATTGTGTGTCGCAATGTCGGGGCTCGCCAAGTTCAAAGACCGAGCGGATGTATAGATACGGGTTATGAGCGGGCGGTTTCAATGGCGCGCTCCAGGTCCGCAATGAAGTCGCGCGAGATCCGGGAAAGAGGGCGCTCTTCCAGGTGCACGCAATAAATGTGGAACAATGCCGGTTTCGCAAACGGCCTGAAATCAAGATCCCCATTCGAGCTCGCGCGCGCGGTGAATTCATCGACCACCGCGATGCCGACCCCCCGACGCACGAGCGCGGCGGCGACATAATAGGTTTGGACGGAGATGGCCGCCTTTCCTTGGACCCCCCCGTCGAACTCGCTGGTGAACAAGGTGCCCAGGGATCCCGTCCCAGTGAGCCGTATGATCTCCCGATCCTCGAACATCTCGAGCGAGACCCGAGCGGGCGCGTTCGGCAACACCTCCTTGCGGTAGAGAACGACGAGTTCACCGGAGCCGACAGGGATCTGTGCCAGCCGAGGGTGACGCGGGGCATCATAGGCGATGGCGAGATCGCTGTTCCGCTCATAAAGCGACCGCAATATGTCCTCGTTGTGAAGCGTCTTGATCTCGAACGAGACGTCGGGATGCGTGGCATGAAAGTTCGCCACGGCTGCCGGCGCGACGTCGAGCCCGAGCGACGGCAGGACTGCAAGCCGCAAATATCCCTCCCCGCCGCGCCGCAGGTTCTTGCTCGTCTCCTGCAGCGACTCGACGCGGGCGTATAAGTCCCGCGCCTCGGGGAAGAGTAGGTGCGCCTCTTCGGTGGGGACCAGTCGCCCCTTCACGACCTTGAAGAGCGCAAAGCCGACCTGCGTTTCGGCGTGCCTCAGCACCTTGCTGACGCTCGGCTGCGAAACGTGAAGCGCACGCGCCGCCGCGCTGACGGAGCCGGTCTGATAGACAGCGTGGAAGACTTCGATGTGACGCAGGTTCATCATGCGACAGGGCCCCCCCAAACGCCGTTCCTCCCCGCGGCCGGCGCGCGGTTCGCTTCCGCCGCGCGCCATCCGTCGGAGCCCGGCTCATGTCGGAATCGAACCAATAACCAGATGCTATAGGTCGGCCAAGCCTCCAGCCTTCCCGGATAGGAATTGGAAAACGCCCAGCGAAGGCGTGGTAGAGTGTTTCAAGTCAGGTGGATTGATCAGGTCGCCGCGTTCCCCGGACGCGGCTTTCGATCGCTCGGAGCGATCGACACCTGATCAACCTGATGGCTCGGAAGGCACGGCAACAAAGGAAGCTGGACTCGTTCCCGGTTCAATCTAACCGGGAACGAGTCTAGAATCAGGGGCTCTTCTCAGCGGCTTCGAAGTCCTCTTTCGCCATGATGCGATAGTCGGCGAGCTGTTCTGCGGCGGACTTTTCGGAGGCGGCGCGCTTCAGGCCCAGCGCAAGGTCCGCGGCGATCAAGGCATTCCTGAGGGCCGCTTCCTTGTCCTTACATGCCGCAGCTAAGGAGCTTCCGAACGTCTCCGCACTGGCTTTCTGCTCAAGGCTCGCCCGGACGTGATCCTTCAAGCATCGGGCAAAAGCCTCCCGGCTTTCAGCGGTGGCGTTTGGAGCAGCAGCGACCATTAACATCGCGATCGTGTATTCAACCATGATGCATCCCCATCAGTCCAGGTTGAGTGCCGCAGTCTGCTCTTCTTGTTTGAAAAAGAAAAGGGCCTTGCAGCTGTGAATCTTAATTCTCGTGTGAAGGCTAGCTATCCTGCATCCACACCTTCAATCGGCTGGTTCAATTCATTTCGGCAAAGTCTTCAGGGGCCGCGAAGAAGGGCGCAGGGGCGTTGCCCGCCATTGTTTGGCCTGGCAACGCAAACTGGGGCGGGCTGGGCGATCTTAGCGCCGGCATGAACGTCCTGGCCTGCTAAGGGGGCAGATCGAAGCCGAGCATTCCTGCTGCCAGTGGGGCTTCTTCAGAACGTGAAGCTCAGACTCGCAGAATAGCCAGGCCAGACGCTTGAACCGAGCGGTTCCTTACCCACATTAAGTCCAGTCGAGAGAGGCAGCTTTCTCGATCTCCGGGCGGCTAGCGTGATGCGCAGTTCGCTCCCTGTCTCGCTGCTCCGCTTGGCCGTCCGGACTTTCCGGCAGATGCCGTTTGCGTCCAGCCGATGATCGCCACCTTGCTTGCTGGCGACACAGCCATATTCACCCGGTCCGGGGACCCGCTCAGTCGGGGCGGGAGAGATCGAGCAGGACGGGCGAGGAGAAAGCAAGGCCGGTCAGGGTGCCCTCGATCCATTTCACCTCTGCCGGGACGAGGATGCCGCCTTCGAAGCGGACCTGCACGGTGCTCGAGGGACGAAGGCCGACCGGATCGGCGCCCATCAATCCGCCGGCCGAAATGTTGTGGATAGCGAAGGCATGGGGCGAGCCGTCGATCAGGAGCTGGAGCGTCCTGCCCGCTGCCTTGATCCGCTCGTGGCTCCGGCGTTCGGCCCAACGAGCCTCTTCATCCATCGCCGCCGAACGCTGCTGAGCATTGCGTTTCAGCCGTTCGGCAACCGGGTTCGGTCCGGCAGGCCCGCCGGCACCGCTCCATTTGGCTTCGGCGAGCGCAACTGCCGTCCCGCAAAAACCGCATTCGGCGGTCATGCGCCCGATATACCATTGGGCGCGTCCGCAGCCGGGGCAGCGGTTGCTCTCATTGGCACGGTAGACCACGTGATGGCCGCGCGCCGATAGATCGAGATCGAAATCCCGCTGCGCTCGCTGGTAAATCATCACTCCGGTCATCGTCCACGCTCCCTGCCAGCCGCTGATGTCCCGTCAGCGGCGCCCACCCGGGCAAATGTTCAGCCGTCAAATTAGGCGCGGGAGCTTGCCGACTCGTTACCAAGAGGGCTGCGGCGAAGAAGTTTTTCTCCTGGAGCGATTCCTGCAGCGCGGCCACGATCCTGCCGTCGTGCGGCTCCGCCAGGACTTAGACTCGTTCCGTTATGCTGAACCGGGAGCGAATGTATTTTCTTTTTCATTTCCTCGTTTTCCGAGCTGTCAGGTGATTCCACCTTTTCATATGGCTGAGACTCGATGCACGGATCAGGCTGATTCAGCCTGATCCGATCAAGGTCTAGCGCGGATGCCGCGGAGCGGGACCTGAATTTTGATCGTCGAGCACGGCCCAGGTCGGCGCATGATCGCTCGCGCCCTCGCGGCCGCGCACGTCGCGATCAACGCCTGCCTCAAGGAGGCGCGCCGCCGCCGCCGGGCTGAGCAGGAGGTGATCGATCCGGAGGCCGGCGTTGCGGCCCCAGGCATTCCGGAAATAATCCCAGAAGGTGTAGATTGGCTCGTCAGGATGGAGATGGCGGACGGCGTCGGTCCAGCCTTGAGCGAGGAGGCGGCGATAGGCGTCGCGGCTCTCCGGCTGGAGAAGGGCGTCGTTCAGCCACGAGCGGGGATTGTAGATGTCGAAGTCGGTCGGGA
>JALYGI010000172.1 GCA_030777185.1 Pseudomonadota bacterium | reverse complement strand
CATCAGGGTTATCGCCTGGCGATCGATGTGATGGAGCGGCGCGATGTTCGTTGACGAAAGCCGCCTCCATATCGCCATCCAGAAGTCGGGTCGCCTTTCGGATTATAGCCGGGGGCTGCTGCGGGATGCGGGGCTGAGGATCCAGAACGGCAAGAACGATCTTACCGCACGCGTGGAGAATTTCCCCGCCGACCTCATGTTCGTGCGGGACGACGACATTCCGACCTTCGTCAGCGACGGCGTCTGCGAATTCGGCATCGTCGGCGAGAATGTGCTGCAGGAATTCGCCCTCGGCGATCTCCAGCCGCGCTTCGAAATCCTCGCACGGCTCGGCTTCGGTCGCTGCAGCCTGCGGATCGCGGCGCCGGAAAGCACGGCCTATGACGGGCCGGCGACGCTGCAGGGCGGCCGGATCGCAACTTCCTATCCGCGCATCGTTCGCCGGTTCCTCGACGATCACGGCATTGAGGCGACGGTGGTGAAGATGAACGGCGCGGTGGAGCTCGCCCCACGCCTGCAGATCGCAAGCTTCGTGTGCGACCTCGTCTCCACGGGTGCGACGCTGGAGGCGAACGGTCTGCGGCCGGTCGAAACCGTGCTCGAAAGCGAGGCGGTCCTCATTCGGACGAGCAAGCCCATGGCCGACATCAAGGCGGAACAGGCAAGCCGCCTCGTCAGCCGGATCGATGGCGTGCTCGCAACCAAGGAATCCAAGTACATCATGCTGAATGCGCCGAGCGAGGCGCTGCGGGAGATCACCGCCATCCTGCCCGGCGCCGAAGCGCCCACCATTCTTCCGCTGCACGGTCGCCCCGGCCATTTCGCGGTGCACGCCGTCTGCCAGGAATCGGTTTTTTGGGAGACGCTCCAGAAGCTGAAAGGCGCGGGGGCTTCCGCGATCCTCGTCCTTCCCATCGAAAAGATGATGATGTGAGGAAACTTGTCTGGAATGAGCTCGACGCCGCGGCACGTCGGGACGCGCTGGCCCGGCCGGCGCAGCGCAGCGATCCTGCTTTGCAGCTTGGCGTTCGGGCGATCGTGGAGGACGTGCGGCTGCGCGGCTGGCAGGGCCTTGCCGAGCAGGCGAAGCGGCTCGACGGCGAGGTGCCGCGCCTCGTCCCGGTGAAACCCGTGGCAGCCGAGGCGCGCCGCATCCTGGCACCTGAGCAGGTGGATGCAATCGAGCTCGCCGCCTCAGCCATCCGAGCCTTCCACGGCGGCAGCCTGCCCGCCGAGCATCAGGTGGAGACGATGCCCGGCGTGACGGTGCGGAAAGTCTGGCGAGCAATCGACCGCGTCGGCCTCTACATACCGGGTGGGAAGACGCCGCTCTTCTCGACGCTTCTGATGCTTGCAATCCCTGCAAGGGCGGCCGGCGTTCGGGAGCTCGTCGCCGTTACGCCGCCCCGCCCCGAAGGCGGGCTCGATCCGCTGATCGCGCTCGCGGCGGAGCTGTGCGGGATCGACATGATCTGGACCGTTGGGGGTGCCCAAGCCATTGCCGCGCTCGCGTTCGGCGCGGGCGACATTCCTCGCGTCGACAAGATTTGCGGTCCCGGCAATGCCTGGGTCGCCGAGGCGAAGAACTTGGCCGCATCGCTCCCCAGCGGGTCCGCCATCGACATGCCCGCGGGGCCCAGCGAGCTCATGGTGATTGCCGACGAGCGCGCCGACCCCGCAATTGTTGCCGCCGACCTCCTCAGCCAGGCCGAACATGACGCCTCCGCACAAGTGCTGCTGGTGACACCTTCGGCTCAGATGGCCGAAGCGGTGGAAGCGGAAGTCGCCGATCGGGTCCGCTCCCTGCCCCGCGCCGCAGTCGCGCAGGCTTCGCTCGCCGAGGCGCGCATCATCGTCGCCGCCGATCTCGAGGCGGCGGTCGAAATCGCCAATCTTTACGCGCCGGAGCACCTCTCCCTCGCAGTCGAGCAGCCGGAGCCGCTGGTGGCCCTCGTCCGCAATGCCGGCGCGGTCTTCTCCGGCCGCCTCGCCGCCGAGACGTTCGGCGATTATCTCGCCGGCTCCAGCCACGTCCTTCCTACCGACGGCGCCGCCCGCGCCTGGAGCGGCGTATCGGTCTATACGTTCCTCAAAGCCATCAGCGTTCAGAGCGTCACGGCTGACGCCGCCGCCCGGATTGCCGGCCCCGCCGCCGCTCTGGCTCGGCTCGAAGGTCTCGAAGCCCATGCGCGGGCTGCCGATGCGCGCCTGGCGGAGGCGCTGTCATGACCTCGCTCGCCAACCGGCTGGCCCGCCCGGAAATCCTCGCGCTTGCGCCCTTCGACGTCGCCGCCAACGCCAACGAGGCGTTCGGAAGCGACGCGATCAGGCTCGATGCCAACGAGAACCCCTATCCGCCGCTCGCCGAAGGCATGCTGGCAACCGGCCTCAATCGTTATCCGGAGCCTCAACCGGCCCGCCTCAAGCGGGCAATGGCCGCGCTTTATGGCGTTCAGCCGGAGAATCTCGCCGTCACCCGCGGCGCCGACGACGCCATCGACGTCCTCGTCCGTGCCTTTTGCCGGCCCGGGGAGGACGCGGTTTCGATCCTCACCCCAACCTTTTCCGCCTACGCACATTTCGCCCGGCTGCAGGGTGCGCGGGTGATCGAGGCCAGGCTGGACGAAAATTTCGATTTTAACGCCGACACCTTCCTGGAGACGGTGCGGAACGAGCCATCGTTGAAGCTCGCCTTCATCTGCTCGCCGAACAACCCTACCGGGAATCCCGTCGATCCGGCGGACATCCTACGCGTGGCCGAAGCCCTTCCGGAGACGATCGTCGTACTCGACGAAGCCTATCTGGAATTTTCGGAGACCTCGAGCCTCGCCTCCGAAGCGATCCATCGGCCGAACTTGGTTGTGCTGAAGACGCTCTCCAAGGCATTCGGCCTCGCCGGCGCACGGATCGGCGGCTTCATCGGCAGCCCTGAGCTGGTTTCGATCGCCGGCCGGGCGCTTCCGCCCTATCCGCTGCCGAGCCTGTCGATCGAGGCTGCGATGCTTGCGCTTGCCCCCTCGCGCCGGCCGATCCACGAGGAGCGGATCGCGCGCATCAAGGCGGACCGCGAGCGGCTGGCCGCACTCTTCGCCGCCTCGCCGATGGTGAAGAGCGTCCGCAGCGGCGGCGGCAACTTCCTGTTCCTTGAGGTGGAGGATCCCGCTGGGCTTGCCCAAAAGCTGGGCGCGCTCGGCATCCGCGCCCGCTTCCGCCCCAACGCTGCGCCGGGCGGGCTGCGTCTCTCCATCGGCACCGACGCCGAGAACCAGGCCGCCCTTGCCGCCTTCGGCGTCCCGCTCCCCGGGGCTCCGAGCCGCCGGGCCGAGGTGATCCGCGACACCAAGGAGACCAAGATCGCCGTCGCCGTCGATCTCGACCGCGTGAGCCCGCGGCGGATCGACACCGGCATCCCCTTTTACGACCACATGCTCGATCAGGTGGCGGCGCATGGCGGCTTCTCGCTCATCCTCTCCTGCGAGGGCGACCTCGATATCGACGCGCATCACAGTCTCGAGGATTGCGCGATCGCCTTTGGCACCGCCCTCTCGCGTGCTCTGGCGGACCGCCGCGGCATCGGCCGCTTCGGCTTCTCACTGCCGATGGACGAGACCGAGGCGCATGTGCTGATCGATTTGTCGGGCCGCCCCTACAGCGTCTTTGAAGGGAGCTTCGAGGCCAGCCACATTGGCGCTTATCCGACCGAGATGACGCGCCACATCTTCCGCTCGCTCGCCGACAGCCTTGGAGCGGCGATCCACGTCCGCGTCGCGGGCGACAACGATCATCACAAGACCGAAGCCTGCTTCAAGGCCTTTGGCCGGGCGCTCCGCCAGGCTGTCGCTCGCGAGGGGGATTCCGACGCTCTGCCGAGCACCAAGGGGGTGCTGTGACGCTCGCCATCGTGGATGTCGGATGCGGCAATATCGGATCGGTGGGTATCGCCTTTGAACGATTCGGGATCGCGCCGCTCGTCACCGGGGATGCCGCTGCCATCGCTTCGGCCGACAAGGTCATCCTGCCCGGTGTCGGCGCGGCCGGATATGCGATGGAGCAGATAAGCGCACGCGGCCTTGCCGATACGATCCGCAATCTCGCCCAGCCGGTACTCGGCATCTGCCTCGGCATGCAGCTCCTCTTTGAGCATAGCGAGGAGGAGGATATTGCCTGTCTCGGCATTGTCCCGGGCCATGTCCGCAAGCTTGAAGCCGCACCTGGTCGTCCGGTCCCGCACATGGGCTGGAGCCGGCTTCAGGTGCAGGGCGAGGCGATTGGCCTCAGGGACGGCGACTATGTTTATTTCGCGCACAGCTATGCATGCGACAGCGGCCCCCACATCGTCGCGAGCACCGAATATGGCCGCGAAATTCCCGCAGTGGTGCGCCGCGGCAATTTCGTCGGGGCGCAATTCCATCCGGAGCGTTCCGGGGAAGCCGGACATCGCTTT
>JALYGI010000171.1 GCA_030777185.1 Pseudomonadota bacterium | reverse complement strand
GAAGTGCCCGAATATCTTGGGGCCATCGACGTGTTTCGCCCCGAGCAGATGGAAGCCATCAATCATTACCACGACGTCGGAAAGCCGCGGCTCATTTGAGAGGAACAGCGATATGCCCGCCTTGCGGAGCGCCGGACATCTGCGCGTGATTGACGGCAGGCGCGACGATGCTGCCGCCAGTGACGACGCGGACGAGCATTCCGGGCCGAGCCAGCCACCGTCCCGGAACATGGACGACATCGTCCATCGTCTGGACGAGCTTCTCCGCACCATCGCGGCGGTGCCCAGCCCTGCATCTGCGGCTGCTCCCATTGAGCGGAACAAGCTCGACGCCGCGCGGGCGGAATGGAACGCGCGGCGGGAACGAGAGCGGCTTTTCGGCTCCAGCATTTTCGGGGACGCTGGCTGGGACATCCTCCTCGACCTGTTCATGGCACGCGAGGAGGGCAGGGACGTCACCCTCTCCAGCATCTACGAGGCTGCCAGCCTAGCCGAGTCGGCGATGCTTCGCTGCCTGGCAATGCTGATCGACGAGGGGCTGATCGTGCGCGAATCCCGCTCGCCGGATCCACGCGGCACTCACCTCAGATTATCTGGTCAGGCGCTCGCGCTGATGTGCGAATATTTCAGTCGAACGAAGACAGGTTCGGGTGACGCTGGCGCATAGCTTCGATCGCCATTGCCAGATGGGCGCCTGCCTGGAAGAGGCGAAGCCGGTCGAGGCCGGCAAGCAATTCCAGCGCCTGGACGTAGAGCTGCTCGAGCTCGTCCCACTCCTCCTTTGGGTCCAAACGTTCGACGGGCATCACTCCAGGCTCCAATCGATCCGGGCGGCCATCATCCCTCTCCAGCACTAGAGCCTTTCCCGACAAGGCGGAATCAGCAGGTGCGGCCTGCCCCGCAGGCCGCAGCCATGTCCGGGGGCAATCCGTACCTGATCATTCCCGGCCGAAAAACCGGTACCCACTTTTTCGGGAAGTGCTCTAGCATAGCCGGAGGGGGATGGAAGCCTCGGAAAGCGCCGCTTTGGCGCATCCCTTCGTTTGTCTCGTTTCGGGAGCGCACTAATCTCAATCAGTCGGTTCCCCCGGAACTGGAGCGGTTTTCCGCGCATTTATCAGGGATCAATTGCTCCCTGGCGGCTGTTCTGGCCTGCGTACTCGACCACTTCAGGGACCAGCGAATAGAAAGAGGAACGCGACAATGGACCAAAGCCCATTGTTTTCCAGCCAGAGCGACGTCGGCAACCAGCAGATGGCGCAGCAGGCGACGCAGCCGATGGCGGTGCTCGAGCGCGGCGTCTATCGCGGCCCCCATTATTATAGCCACACCCCGATGATCCGGATCATGCTCGATCTCGGCCGGATGGAGGAATGGCCGTCCAACCGGATTCCCGGCTTTGTCGATGCCCTGATCGAGATGTTGCCCGGCCTCGACCGCCACGGCTGCTCCCTGAAGAAGCGCGGCGGCTTCATCCAGAGGCTGCGCGACGGCACCTGGATCGGCCATGTCACCGAACATGTCGCGATCGAGCTGCAGACCATGGCGGGGCACCGCGTCACGCGCGGCAAGACCCGTTCGGTGAAGGGCAAGCCCGGCGTCTACAATGTGATGTTCGCATATCGCGAGGACGAGGTCGGGCTGCTGGCCGGCCGCGTCGCCCTGGAACTGGTCAATTCGCTGCTGCCGCCGGACCTTCAAGGAATCAAGGGCCTCGATCGCATTTACGAGATCGGCGGCGAGTTCGACCTCAAGGGCCGGCTGGAGGCGCTGAAGCGGCGGGTGCGGCGGACCTCCTACGGCCCAACCACCCAGTCGCTGATCGACGAGGCGAGACGGCGCGGCATTCCGGTGATGCGGCTGGGCGAAGGGAGCCTCGTCCAGCTTGGCCATGGTAAGCACCAGCAGCGCATCCGCGCCAGCATCAGTGGGCTGACCTCGCAACTCGCGGTGGACGCAGCCGGCGACAAGAATTTCACGAAGAAGCTGCTCGGCGATAGCGGCATCCCGGTTCCGAAAGGCGTCGTGGTGCGCAGCGAGGAGGATGCGGTCCGCGAGGCGCGGCGGCTGCGCTATCCGCTGGTCACGAAGCCGCTCGACGGCAATCACGGGCGCGGGGTCACCATCGGCATTGCCGACGAGGAAGGGCTCCGCTTCGGCTTCGCGGAGGCGCAGCGTGAAGCCAAGGGCGGCCGCAGCGTGATCGTCGAGCAATATTTCGAGGGCAACGACCACCGTATCCTGGTGGTGGGCGGGAAGCTCGTCGCAGTGGCCGAGCGAGTGCCCGCTCACGTGGTCGGCGACGGCGTCCATACGATCGCGCAGCTCGTCGAGGAGGTGAACAAGGATCCCCGCCGCGGCGAAGGCCATGAGAATGTCATGACCCGCATCAAGATCGACGCGCATGTCGTTGAATATCTGGGTCGGTTCGGGCAAACGGTCGAAAGTGTGCCGGAACCCGGCCAGGTGGTTTACCTCCGCGCCACCGCCAACCTCTCCACCGGCGGCACCGCGGTGGACCGCACCAACCAGATC
>JALYGI010000170.1 GCA_030777185.1 Pseudomonadota bacterium | reverse complement strand
TCGGGGAAGGTCGCACCTGCTCATCCGTACCTGATCATTCCCGACCGAAAATTAAGTAGGTTCGCAGTCCCCCGGACTGCGAAGCCATGCCTGGGGGCATGGCGACCAACTTAATGGTTCCCACTTTTTCGGGAAGTGCTCTAGGGCCGGCCCCATGTCCCTCGACAGCAAGACGGTGGCGCTCGTGGTGGCTGCCGGCACCGGAAGCCGCGCCGGCACGGAGCTACCGAAGCAATATCGGCGGATCGGCAGCAAGACGCTTCTTGCCCACGCGCTGGACCACCTGCGCCACCCGCTCATTGACGAGGTGCGCGTCGTGATCGGCCGCGGCCAGGAGGATCTTTATCGGTCCGCGCTGGGTGACCAGCCGATTCCACCATCGGTACCGGGGGGCGAGACTCGCCAGGAGTCGGTTCGGAGCGGCTTGGAAGCAGTCTTGGCGAGCGGCGGCGCGGGGGCCGTTCTGATCCATGATGCCGCGCGGCCCTTCCTTCCTGCAGCCGTCGTCGATCGGCTGCTGGCGGCTTTGGAGGGAAAAGATGGGGCAGTTCCCGTTCTCCCCGTGGTCGACAGCCTCGCTTATGGCGGCCTGAGCCTCGGCGATCCCGTCGACCGGAGCAGCCTGGTGCGCGTCCAGACACCGCAGGCGTTCCACTTCGGACGGATCCTGGAGGCGCATCGGCGTTGGACCGGATCATCGGCTGCCACCGACGACGCGCAGGTGGCACGTGCGGCGGGCCTGAGCGTTGCCACCGTCGAAGGAGACCAAATGCTGGAGAAACTCACCTTTGCCGAAGATTTCGAGCGGGCCGAGCAGAGGCTCGGAGGCCGGCTTGTCAGTCGCACGGCGATGGGTTTCGACGTCCATGCTTTCGCTCATGGAGAAACGCTTTGGCTGGGCGGGATACTCATCCCGCACAGCAAGGGGCTTAGCGGCCACAGCGATGCCGACGTCGTTCTTCATGCGCTGACCGACGCGCTTCTCGGGACGATCGGAGCGGGCGATATCGGCCAGCACTTTCCGCCGAGCGATCCGCAGTGGCGCGGTGCCGCCTCCTCGCGTTTCCTAGAGCATGCTCACGCGCTTATCGAAGCGCGCGGCGGGCGGATCGATCATGTTGACCTGACCATCATCTGTGAAGCACCCAAGATAGGCCCGTACCGCGAAGCCATTCGCGAACGCGTCGCCGCCTTGTTGCGCCTCCCGTCGGAACGGGTCAGCGTCAAGGCGACGACGACCGAGCGGCTGGGGTTCGCCGGGCGAGGCGAGGGAATCGCCGCCCAGGCCCTGGCCACCGTCCGCCTTCCGGAGCAACCATGAGCGACAGACTCGACTATGTCCTTCCCGAGGAGCTCCTCGAGGCCGCGCGGAGGGTCGTCGAGGCCAATCGGGAACGAGGCAAGAAGATCGTGATCGCCGAAAGCTGCACGGGAGGTCTGATCGCTGCTGCGTTGACGGAGATACCGGGATCCTCCGACGTGTTCCAGGCTGCCTTTGTCACCTATGCCAACGAGGCCAAGATCGACATGCTGGGGGTGAGCCAGGACGTGCTGGAGACGTTCGGTGCGGTATCCATAGCGGTGGCGTGGAGCATGGCGCAGGGAGCCCTCGCCCGCTCCGGCGCCGATGTGTCAGTTGCGATCACGGGCATTGCGGGGCCCGATGGAGGCACCGAGCGCAAACCGGTCGGCACCGTGGTTTTCGCCCGGGCGCGGAGGGGCGCTGATCCCAAGGAGATCGTCGCCGACCGAAAGGAGTTCGGCGATCTCGGCCGGGGCGGCGTGCGGCTTCAGGCTGCGCTGTGTGCGCTCGAGCTGCTGATGCCCATCGAGCCGTCGCCGTAAAGCTCGTGTGCGC
This sequence comes from Pseudomonadota bacterium, assembly GCA_030777185.1. Taxonomy (GTDB): domain Bacteria; phylum Pseudomonadota; class Alphaproteobacteria; order Sphingomonadales; family Sphingomonadaceae; genus Allosphingosinicella. The sequence continues at coordinate 2,335 of JALYGI010000170.1, read as the reverse complement.
GGGTCTCGAAGGCCCCGATCATCCGGCGAAGGGCACGGTCGAACATCTGCCCGGCCAGTGCCTCGAAGATTCGCGACTTGAAGGCGAAGTCGACGCAGAAGTGGATGTCGGTGCCGCCCTTCCCGTCCGGCCGGAATTTCCAGCTATTGTGAAGATATTTGAGCGGCCCCTCGAGGTAATCGACGTCGATCTCCGTGGGGCGGTGCTTCTTCACCCGGGAAGCGAAGGTCTCCTTTAGCGACTTGAACCCCACCACCACGTCGGCGATCATCAAAGTCTCGCTGTCGGAGCGGATACGTGTCGCCGCGACCCAGGGCAGGAACTCCTGATATCGCTTCACGTCAGCCACCAGATCGAACATCTGGTCCGGCGTGTAGGGAAGGTTCCGCTTCTCGGTGTGGCGGGGCATCGCCCTTCCCTAACGCGCGGCGGCCAGCTTGGCTTCGCGCGCCGCCCGCATCTTCGCGAAATCGTCTCCGGCATGGTAGCTCGATCGGGTGAGCGGGCTTGCGGCCACCAGCAGGAAGCCCTTTGCCCGCGCGATTGCCGCATAGGCCTTAAAGGCCTGGGGCGTGACGAACTCCTCAACCCGTGCGTGACGCGGCGTCGGCTGCAGATACTGGCCCATCGTCAGGAAGTCGATGTCGGCGGAGCGCATGTCGTCCATCACCTGGTGGACTTCGAGCCGCTCCTCGCCAAGCCCGACCATCACGCCCGACTTGGTGAAGATCTTCGGATCGTGCCGCTTGACGCTCTCGAGGAGGCGCAGCGACGCATAATAGCGCGCGCCCGGGCGGATCGTCGGATAAAGCCGCGGCACCGTCTCAAGATTGTGGTTATAGACGTCTGGCCCCGCCTCGATGATCGACTCGACCGCCGCGTCCGCCTTGTTGCGGAAATCGGGCGTCAGGATCTCGATCGTGGTGGAAGGCGTGTTTCGCCGCAACGCCCGGATCACTTTCACGAACTGGCTGGCGCCGCCGTCGGGCAGGTCGTCACGGTCGACCGAAGTGACGACGATATGCTGGAGGCCGAGCTCGGCCGCAGCGACGGCGACATGCTCCGGCTCCAGCGGGTCGACCGGCCGCGGCATGCCCGTCTTGACGTTGCAGAAGGCGCAGGCGCGGGTGCATGTGTCGCCGAGGATCATCACCGTCGCGTGCTTCTTGGTCCAGCACTCGCCGATATTCGGGCATGCCGCCTCCTCGCAGACCGTCGCCAGGTTGAGGCTGCGCATCAGCTTCTTGGTCTCGGTGAAGCCAAGGCTGGTCGGCGCCTTGACTCGGATCCAGTCGGGCTTGCGCTGCTTCCCCTCGGCGCGACTGGGAACAGGGGACGCAGGCGTGGGAGCGAGTGCTTCGGGCATAGGCGCCAGATAGCGATCCGTGCCGTGACTTGCCACCCCGGCGCGCCGCTCCTAACGCAGCCGGCATCAGATCAGGGGAAAATGATGGCCGACTTCCATACGCTGCTCGACGGTTACCGCCGATTCCGCGAGAGCGGCTGGTCCGCGCAGCGCGAGCGCTGGAGCCGGCTCGCCGAGGGCCAAAGCCCCAAGGTGATGATCATCGCCTGTTCGGACAGCCGCGTGGACCCGGCCCAGATCTTCGACGCCAATCCGGGGGAGATGTTCGTGGTTAGGAACGTCGCCAACCTGGTCCCGCCCTATCAGCCCGACGGAGCTTACCATGGCGTATCGGCTGCGCTGGAATTCGCGGTCACCCAGCTCCTCGTCGAGGAGATCATCGTGATGGGTCACGGATTCTGCGGCGGCTGCGCCGCTGCCCTCACCGGCCAGTTCGCCGGGAGCGTCCCGGGCGAAGGGGGATTCATCGCCCGCTGGATCGACATGCTGTCAGAAGCCCGGGAACGGATCCGCGCCGAGCATCGGGAGCTGGACCGCGCCGCCTTTCGCGCAATGGAGCTCGAAGGCGTGCGGGTCAGCCTCGCGAACTTAAGGACCTTTCCCTGGGTCCGGGACCGCGAGGCGGCCGGTGCGCTGAAGCTGCACGGAGCTTTTTTTGCGATTTCCGACGGAGTGCTGCACGTGCTCGAAGAAGCAGACGGGGAATTCAGGCCCGTCTGACCTCCCATTTCTCGCCCGCCGAGCGTCAGTTGATGGTGATGATCCCGTCCACGGCGCGCCACTCGTTGGGGCCGATCAGCTGGTGGTGCGCCACTCGGACCGAGTGGATCGCCGCCTCGATCTCGCGGCGCCAATGGTCGAGGAACTGGTGGACGCCGGGAAAAGCGGGAGCGACGTCGTAAAGCTGCCAGACGAAGAGCTGGATGAGCTTGGGATGATCGGGCATGTAATAGCTGACCTCGGCTGTGG
>JALYGI010000169.1 GCA_030777185.1 Pseudomonadota bacterium | reverse complement strand
CAACAATATCGTCATCTGGGACTCGCTCGCGATCGTGGAATGGCTTGCCGACAAGACGGACCGGGCGCGCTACTGGCCCAAGGACGAAGCCGCGCGCGGCATGGCGCGCTCGATGGCGGCGGAAATGCACTCGAGCTACGCCAATCTCCGCCGCGAGTGCCCGATGAACGTACGCCGCCAGTTCCCGCCCAAGGAGGTGGACGAGAAGGTGCGGGCGGAAGTAATCCGCATCCTGGAGCTTTTCGCCGAGGCCCGGGCGCGGCACGGCAAGGGTGGCCCTTATCTGTTCGGCACGTTCGGCGCGGTCGACATCATGTTCGCGCCGGTCGTGACCCGCTTCCTGACCTACTCGATCCCAGTCCCGCGCTTCGCCGCCACCTATATGGAGGCGATCCTCAGCAATCCCTGGATGATCGAATGGATCGAGGCGGCCCAGGAAGAGCCCTGGGTGATCGAGAATTACGAGGCGCCGGCGGCTTAGAGTGTTGTCTAGTCAGGTGGAACCACCTGACGGCTCGGATACGGCGGCGATCGGAATCGGCGGCCTAATAGGGCGTGCGGTCCTTGTGGACGAATCTGCCCGCGGCGCCGTCCAGCAAGAGATCGATATCGGGATAGTGGCAGTCGCTCGAAGGCGGTTTGCCAACTGCAATGAAGATACAATCTTCGGCGGAACGGTTGACAAGGTGATGCCCGTTCGGGACGTTCTTGGGAAAGGCGGCGCAGTCCCCGGCCCGCATCGGCGTCTCGCCCTCGTCCTCGATCAGCACCGCTTCGCCCGAGATCAGAACGACGAATTCGTCCTCACCAACATGCCAGTGGCGCTGGCTCGAGATGCCGCCTGGTTTCAGCGTCACATGGCTGACGCCGAAGTCGGTGAGCCCGCCCGCCACGCCGAGGCGGCGATAGTGGCGGCCCGACATGGCGGCTGCAAAAGGCTCGGGATAGAAGGTGCGGTTGGTCTGTTCGATGGCGGCGAGATCGAGCTTCGGCATGCGACGGGCTTTCGCTGGGCAAGGTGCCACCACCTTGGTAGGCGACCGGAATGAACCCTGCAATCGACCCAATCGAGCTTGCCTGCCGCCTCATCGCCTGCCCCAGCGTGACGCCCCGGGAAGCTGGCGCTCTGACGGTGCTTGGCGAGGCGCTCGAGCCGCTGGGTTTCCAAGTGCATCGCTTCGTGTCCGGGTCGCTCCCGGACGGCCCAGTCGAGAACCTTTTCGCGACCCGCGGCAGCGGCAGCCCGCATTTCGCCTTTGCCGGGCATGTCGACGTGGTGCCGCCCGGTGACGGCTGGACGAGCGATCCTTTCGTCCCGGAGATCAGGGGCGGCCTGCTCCACGGCCGAGGCGCGGTCGACATGAAGGGGGCGATCGCCGCCTTTGTCGCCGCCTGCTCGGAAGTGCCGGAGCATCGCGGTACCTTGAGCTTCATCATCACTGGCGATGAAGAAGGCCCGGCCATCCACGGCACGCAGGCGATCATGGCCTGGATGGAGGAACGCGGCATCCGCCCCGAAATGATCCTGATCGGCGAGCCGACCTCCGAAGCACGGCTGGGCGATGTGGTGAAGATCGGACGCCGGGGCACCGTGAACATGTGGGTGACCGTGCCTGGACTGCAGGGCCACGTCGCCTACCCCCACCGCGCCGACAACCCGATCCCGAAGCTCGCAAGAGCGGTCGCGGCGCTGGGGGCGCTTCACCTCGACGACGGCACCGAAGCCTTCCAGCCGTCGAACCTTGAATTCACGGCGCTGACGACACCCACGGCCGCGACCAACATCATTCCCGGTGCGGCGACGGCGCAGCTCAACATCCGGTTCAACAATCTGCATCGCGGAAAGGATCTGGTGGAGCTTGTCCGCCGCACGGCGGAGCAGGCCGCTCCCGGCGCGACCGTCGAGGCGAAGATCTCGGGCGAAGCCTTCCTCAGCCCAGCCGGGCCGTTGTTCGACATGTTGACGGGCGCCATCCTGGCGGAAACGGGGGTCAGGCCGGAATTGTCCACCGCGGGTGGTACGTCGGACGGGCGCTTTCTGATCAGGGTTGCGCCGGTCGTCGACTTCGGACTGCCGAACGCCACCATGCACAAGCTCGACGAAGCGGCTGCCATCGACGACATCGTGGCTCTGAAGAGGATCTACGCCCGGGTGATCCGATCCGCCTTAGGCTGAAAGACTGTTTGGAAATGCGCTCAAGAGCGCATTTCTCGGGCTCGGCGCCAGCCCGCTCCCTCATCAAGCTCAAGCCCCCGGAGCCCCGCTATTTTGGGCGTCTGAGGATGATGTAGAGCGCGCCCGTCCCGCCATGCCGCGGATGGGCGCCGCGCACCGCGGCGATGTCGCCGGCGTGGCGGGACGCGGCCAGCCAGTCGCCGACCGCGGCACGAATGGCGCCGCGCTTGATCGGCCGCTGATTGGGCTCCGGTGGTTTGCCGGTAATCAGGAGCAGAACGCGCGCGCCCGTAGCCACCGCATGTTCCAGGCGGGAGTCGAGCAGCGAATAGGCAGTGTTGAGGTTGTGGCCATGAAGATCGACGGTGAGGTCGGGCTGCACGAGTCCGCGCGACAGCCGGCGATCCCAGCTGCCGTCCAGGGTCACTCCCGGAACAGACTTTGCGGGCCGCGGCGCCGACCG
>JALYGI010000168.1 GCA_030777185.1 Pseudomonadota bacterium | reverse complement strand
CGCTCAGGCGGAGCGCGCATCCATGATGCGATCGACATCATGGCTCCGCATGGAAGGGCCGTGGTCGCCGCCGCTCCGGGCAAGGTCGAGAAGCTATTCTTCAGCAAGGGCGGGGGAGGGATTACCGCTTATGTTCGCTCACCGGACGGCCGCTACCTCTTCTACTATGCTCATCTGCAGGACTACGCGCCGGGGCTGAAGGAAGGGCAACTCGTAAGGCAGGGGGATCGGATCGGCACCGTCGGAAGCAGCGGCAACGCCAATCCGGCCGGACCGCATCTTCATTTCGCCATCCACCGGATGCAACCCGGCGAGAAGTGGTACGAAGGCGCGGCCGTCAATCCCTATCCGCTGCTTGTCGGGAAGACGCCTCCTCGCTAAAGCCGCCGCTTCTTCTCAAAATCTCGCGAGACACTCATGAAGATCAGCGGCGTGGACATTCGTCCCGGCAACATCATCGAATATGAAGGCGGCATCTGGCGCGCTGTGAAGATCCAGCACACCCAGCCGGGCAAAGGCGGCGCCTATATGCAGGTCGAGATGAAGAACCTCATCGACGGCCGCAAGAACAATGTCCGCTTCCGCTCGGCCGAGACGGTGGAGCGCGTGCGCCTCGACACCAAGGATTTCCAGTTCCTGTTCCGGGAGGGCGACATGCTGACCTTCATGGACAAGGAAACCTACGAGCAGATCACGCTTCCGACAGACCTCTTGGGCGATGCCGCCGCCTTTTTGCAGGACGGCATGGATGTTGTCATGGAGCTTTATGACGAGCGGCCGATCTCCGTGCAGCTCCCCGACCAGATCGAGGCGACGATCGTTGAGGCTGATGCGGTGGTGAAGGGACAGACGGCGTCCTCCAGCTACAAGCCCGCGATCCTCGACAATGGCGTTCGAGTGATGGTCCCGCCGCATATCTCAAGCGGAACCCGGATCGTCGTCGACGTTTACGAGCAGACCTACATCCGCCGCGCGGATTGATTTGACTCCCTCTCCGTTTCGGGGAGAGGGATGGAGCGCACATTTGGTATCCCACTCAGGCCTCATCACCGTCATGCAGCGCGCCGCGCGCAAGGCAGCGCCCCGCATCCGGCGTGATTTCGGCGAGGTCGAACAGCTGCAGGTCAGCCGCAAGGGCCCTGCCGACTTCGTATCCATGGCCGACAAGCGAGCCGAAGCGACGCTTCGCGATGAGCTCCGCCACGCCCGGCCAGACTGGGGCTTCATGATGGAAGAGGGCGGCACGATCGAGGGCGATCCCTCCAAGCCGCGCTGGATCATCGATCCGATCGACGGCACCTCCAACTTCATCCACGGGATCCCGCATTTCTCCATCTCGATCGCGGTCGAGGACCCGCGCGGGGCGGGCGGCAGGCCCGAGGTGACGCAGGCTTTGGTCTACCAGCCGCTCACAGATGAGAGCTTCTGGGCTGAAAAGGGCAGGGGTTCATGGCTCAACGAGCGCCGCCTCCGCGTCTCTTCGCGCCGCGACCTCACGGACGCGCTCATCGCCACCGGCATTCCCTACCATGGCCACGGCCAGCTCGATCGCTTCCAGAAGATCCTCAGCGCGGTCGCGCCCGAGGTCGCCGGGATCCGCCGCTTCGGTTCCGCCGCGCTCGACCTTGCTTGGGTGGCGGCTGGCCGGTTTGACGGCTTCTGGGAGGAAAACCTCCAATATTGGGACATCGCCGCCGGCGTGCTGCTGGTCCGCGAGGCAGGCGGCTTCGTCACCGATTTCCGGGGAGGGGATCGGGCGCTGGAGACGGGGCAGGTGCTGGCGGCCAACGACCAGCTTCATTCCAAGCTTCACAAGCTGGTGGCGGGAGCCCTCCGGGGCTGAGCGGCTCCCGCGCCCGCCGCCTGCAGCTTCATGCTCCCTCCTTCCTGTTTGGCTTGAAAGCTTGGACGTTTCGCAGCTGCCCAGCCGATCGCCGCTACCCGGTTGCGGTGGCGGGGCCGCTGGCCTAGAAGCCGCCAAACTCAAGCTCCTGGAGAGTCTCGATGGCGTCCGCCGCCGCCGAATATCTGCCCATCCTGCTGTTTCTCGGCGTGGCGCTGGCCTTGTCGACGTCGTTCGTGTTCCTGCCGATGCTGGGCGCGCGCCTCACCGGTGCGTACAATCCCTATCCGGACAAGCTTGCCGAATATGAGTGTGGCTTCCCGGCGTTCGAAGACAGCCGGGCGCAGTTCGACGTTCGCTTCTACCTGGTCGCGATCCTGTTCATCATCTTCGACCTCGAAGCCGCCTTTCTGTTCCCCTGGGCCGTGTCGCTCGGGGCCATCGGGATTGCCGGCTGGGCCGCGATGATGCTGTTCCTGGCGGAGCTGACGCTCGGCTTTGTCTATGCCTGGAAGAAGGGAGCGCTCGAATGGGAGTGATCCTCGATCCCCGCAGTGAAAATGTCCGGCCGGCCGACCTTCAGCAGCCGGATCCGGAATTCTTCAGCCAGATCAATTCGGAAGTGGCGGACAAGGGCTTCCTCGTCACCTCGACAGAGGACCTGTTTCAATGGGCGCGCACCGGCTCGCTCTGGTGGATGACCTTCGGCCTCGCCTGCTGCGCGGTCGAGATGATCCACGCCAACATGCCGCGCTACGACCTCGAGCGGTTCGGCGTCGCCCCGCGCGCCTCGCCTCGCCAGTCGGATGTGATGATCGTCGCCGGAACGCTCTGCAACAAGATGGCGCCGGCGCTTCGCCGCGTTTATGATCAGATGTCCGAGCCGCGCTACGTCATTTCGATGGGAAGCTGCGCCAATGGCGGCGGCTATTATCATTACAGCTATTCGGTCGTGCGCGGCTGCGACCGGATCGTGCCCGTGGACATCTATGTCCCCGGCTGTCCGCCGACAGCGGAGGCCTTGCTCTACGGCGTGATGCAGCTGCAGCGGAAGATCCGCCGCGTCGGCACGATCGAGCGCTGAGCCATGGCCCGCACGTCCGCTCCCCGTATCGCTCCCCGCGAAGGCATTCTTGATGATGTGAAAGCCGCGATCGGAGATGCGTTCGTCGCGGCCAAGCACGAGGCTTTCGAGGACTCGGTTACCGTCCGCCGCGAGAGCATCGTCGATGTCTGCCGCATTCTTCGCGACCGCTTCGAATATCAGCAGCTGATGGAGATTGCGGGCGTCGATTATCCGCAGCGCGAGGAGCGGTTCGACGTCGTCTACCACCTCCTCTCCCTCACCAAGAACCACCGCATCCGAGTGCGGGTGATGACGGACGAGGAAAAGCCGGTCCCCTCGGTGACTGGGCTCTGGCCGGTCGCCGGCTGGCTCGAGCGGGAAGTGTTCGATCTGTTCGGCGTGCTGTTCGACGGCAATGAGGATCTTCGCCGCATACTCACCGATTATGGCTTTCGCGGTCATCCGCTACGCAAGGATTTCCCGCTCTCGGGCTATCACGAGATGCGTTACTCCGAAGAGGAGAAGCGCGTCGTCTACGAGCCCGTCCGGCTCGCTCAGGATTTCCGCAGCTTCGATTTCCTGAGCCCTTGGGAAGGCGCCGAATATATATTGCCGGGCGATGAAAAGGCCTCTCCGCAAGCTCCCGGCGCCCCAAGTACGGCGCCTGCCGGAGGCGACAAGAAATGAGCAGCAAGGCCACCGAGATCTGGACCGAGGAAGAGGTCGCGAAGACGGGCGCCACCGAGTCCAAGATCGCCAACTACACCATCAACTTCGGTCCCCAGCATCCGGCCGCCCACGGCGTGCTGAGGCTCGTGCTCGAGCTTGACGGCGAGATCGTCGAGCGGGTCGATCCGCATGTGGGCTTGCTTCATCGCGGCACCGAGAAGTTCTGCGAGTACAAGACCTACATCCAGTCGATCCCCTATATGGACCGGCTCGATTACGTGTCGCCGATGT
>JALYGI010000167.1 GCA_030777185.1 Pseudomonadota bacterium | reverse complement strand
GGCTGATGCCGGTGCCGGAGATCCAGTTCCGTAAATATGCCGAGCCTGCGCTGGAGCAGATCAATGATTGCGGCACGATGCGCTGGCGCACCAACAACCGCTTCGCCGCTCCGATGGTGCTTCGAATTCCGGGCGGCTTCTTCAAGGTCGGGGACCCCTGGCACAGCCAGACCAACGAGGTCCAATTCGTCCACAATCCGGGCTGGCTGGTGGCGGTCCCTTCCAATGCCGAGGATGCCGTCGGCCTTCTCCGCACCGGCCTTCGCGGCAACGACCCGGTGATTTTTTTCGAGCATCGCTCGATGCTCGACGATGCATGGGCGCGGCGGCCCTATCCCGGCGATGATTTCGTTCTTCCCTTCGGCCGAGCGAAGAAGACCAGGGAAGGGGACAGCATCACAATGGTCGCCTGGGGCGCGATGGTTCCGCGTTGCGAGGAAGCGGCACGGGATTTCTCCGCCGACGTGATCGATCTTCGCACCCTTATGCCCTGGGACAAGGAGATGGTGCTGGAATCCGTCCGCCGTACCCGCCGCTGCCTCATCGTCCATGAGGACCTCCGGACCGGCGGCTTCGGCGGCGAGATTGCGGCTGTGGTCGCCGACGAGGCCTTTCTCGATCTCGATGCGCCTGTCTCGCGCCTCACCATGCCCGACATACCGAGCCCCCATAATATGGTGCTGCTCAACTGGGCGGTGCCGAGCGTTGAAAAGATCCGCGCCAAGATCGACGAACTGGTGAGCTTCTGATGATCGACGTCATCGTTCCGCTGGAGCAGGAGGGCACCCAGGCCGTCGTCCGCTCCTGGCTCAAGCAGGTGGGCGACCGGGTCGAGATCAACGATCCGCTGGTGGAGCTCGAAACGGATAAAGTGGCGGTCGAAGTCCCGGCGCCGGCTGCGGGCGTGCTCCGCGAGATCCTCCTCCACAGCAACGAGGAAGCCGCGCCCGGCGCGGTGCTCGGGCGGATTTCAGCGGTGATCGAGGTGGTAGGACACGAGCCGGAATCTCCTCCCGTTGTCCCAGCGGAGGCCGAAATTTCGGGACAAGAGATCCCAGCCTTCACCGGGATGACCGGCTTTGGCCGCGAACATCGCCTCTCCCCGGCCGTGAAGCGCGCGCTCCTCCAGCACAATCTCGATCCCGCTCACATCGAGGGCACCGGCCGCGACGGCCGCATCACCCGGGCGGACGTGGATCGCGCGGCGGAAGCGAAGAAAACGGCTCTCCCGCCGCAGCCTGCCGCCGCCGGCATCGCCTCGCACTCGATCCCGCATGACCGCATGCGTCTCCGCATTGCCGAGAACATGCTGAATTCGGTGACTCAGGCGCCGCACGTGACCGCCATGTTCGAGTGCGATTTCAGCGCGGTTCAAGCCCACCGGGCTCGTCACAAGGACGGGTGGGCGCGCCAGGGGGTGAAGCTCACCTACACCGCCTATTTCGTCGCCGCCTGCATCGAGGCGATGAAGGTCGCCCCCGCGATCAACAGCCGCTGGCACGAGGATCGCCTCGAGATTTTCGATGACATCAATATCGGTGTCGGCACGGCGCTTGGGAGCAAGGGCCTGATCGTTCCCGTCCTTCACCAGGCCCAGCGCCTGTCGCTCCAGGGGATCGCCGCCGGCCTCGACCAGCTTGTCGAAAAAGCCCGCGCCGAAATGCTGAGCGCGCAGGATGTGAAGGGCGGCACCTTCACCATCTCCAATCACGGTGTCTCGGGCTCGCTCTTCGCCTCGCCGATCATCATCAATCAGCCGCAATCGGCGATCCTTGGAGTGGGCAAGCTCGAGAAACGCGTGGTGGTGCGCGAGGTCGACGGCATCGACAGCATCCAGATCCGCCCGATGGCCTATGTCTCGCTCACCATCGACCACCGCGTGGTCGACGGCCACCAGACCAATGCCTGGCTCACCCGCTTCGTCGAAGTGATGGAGAGCTGGCCCGCGGAGTGAGCGTCCATCATTTCGATCCGGGCGGGATCGGGGGGCATAGGAAACGTTCAATCCTCACCGGCAGCACCGTCGCTTGCCACGATCAGATAGTTAGCTCAAACCTGCGGGGGCCACTCGGTCGCATTCCGGCTCGGGGTCATGGTTTGGGCATTTCCGTAGCTGGGAAAAGGAAAGCAGCCCGCGAAGATCGCAGGCCTGACACTCGGGTCTGCGGGCGCGGTGTCTGTCGAAGCCGTCGAGGGCCGGCTTGGCTTTCTGCGGTCGCGCCTCCCGCCAATAGCGTCAGAGTTGCTGGCCCCCGGGGCATGTTTAGCTGCCGTCAAAGCGGACATCACTCAGATGTCCGTTACCGGCAGACTGCCGGCCGTGCGAGACTTGATGCTATAGATAGCGGGACGTGTCGTCGTGACGTGCTTCAGGCCGTACAGCGGAAACCGCCGAAAAAGCCGGCGTGACGGGCGAGGATACGCGCGATATTACCCGGTTGCGGCTCCGCCGTATCGACGCCTTTCTCGAAGGTGCCGCCGCACAAGATGCCGTCGGATCGCGGAAACATGTACCCCATGGTGCCATTGAAGGCGTAGCGGACCTCCGGCTGCGGCAGCAGCACCGCCAGCTGCCCACGTACGGGGATCAACCCTGGGTCATCGAACAAGGCTGCGGCGCCAAGTCCGGTACAATTGAAGACCAGGCTTTCGTGAAGCGTGGCGATATCCGCGGGCGTGGCGAAATCGCGGATGACGATCCTGCCGCCGGCGATCAGCACGTCCTGTTCGAGTTTGCGGAGCAGCCGGCCGGTCTCGGCATACATCGTATCGAAACGGATCACATAGCCGTCGTCGATCGGAAAGGGGTGCGCGAGGCGATCGAGATATTCGAGGCCAGGCATGTAGCGCGCCAGCGGGCGGATCTTGTCGGGCGGCGTACTGCTCTGCTGGTATGTTGGCAGCCAATGGATGCCGTAGTCGTCGCCGACCATGATCTGGAAGCGGCGCCAGCTATAATCGAGCGCGAGGGCGAACTGCTCGCGCCATTCCGGCGTGACGTCGCTTTCCTCAAAATGGCCAAATGGCGACCACTGGCCACCAGCAATGTTCGAGGTCGTGTGGGGCGGCAGCGCCTTTGTGTAGAGCGTGACCTTGAAGCCGGCCTCCTGGCAAAGGCGCGCGGTGGTGAGGCCCATAATGCCTGCACCCAGTATTGCGATTGGGCCGATGTGGCCGGGAAGGCCAAGGTCGACGGCGAGGCGCGAGGTGCCCCACGACAGCGTGATGCCGGCACCGCCATGGCCGTAATTGTGGACGAGCTTCTTGGGCCCAAGCGCCTCCGCGCGGACGACGAAGCCGGAGGCTCGATAGGGCCGTAGACCCGCGACGGTCCGGATCACGCGTTCTGGGGCGATGCGGACCGGTGACAGGCAGGCGGGATTGGACGCAACAACGCGGGGACGCTGCACCGTGCACGCGGGAAGAAGGAGCGGCGCAGCGGCGAGAAGCTGACGGCGGCGGAGCATGGACGGAGCATAGCCTTGCAGTAATCCCAGCGAAAGCAGGCACCTCATGCCGTTACTATTTCTCTTGGCTGCCGCGCTCGGTCGCTTTCGCGACATCGATCTGCTGCGCCGGCTGTTTGAGGCGACGGTGCAGCGCTGTATTACCAAGGAACTGGTCGGCGGTGACGGGTCCGCGATGATGCGAGCCTTATTCGGGCAGAGGTGACTCGGGCGAAAAGGCATTGCGGCGTGTGCAGAACGCAATCGGGTTTCTTGATGGATCTGCAACACCGGAGTGACTCGTGGTAGCCTCGCGCCAGAGCCGCTCGGGTTCTAGCAGCTTAGACACGGCCCCGGACCCAAGATTGCGTCACCCTTCGATGTTCACCAGTTCCCTGAACGGGATCGTCAGCAGAACGCGGCCGTTCTCGTCGGCAACTTCGATCCGGTGCTGGAGCCGCATGCGTCCGGCCTGGATAAGCTCTTCGGCCATCAGTCCGCGCGCGCCTCTGATCGCTTCTTCGCGAGCGGCTGCGATGTCCGGCAGCTCTTTGCCCTCTTCATCCAAAGCTACGAGGTCGTTGTACACATTGAAGTGGTATCGCGGCATGAGCGACAGAGCGCACCTGTCGGGGGCTTGTTCCATTCTAACCGGATAAGGAAGCTACAGGTCAGATTGGATGCCGCTCAAGATAAAGGTAGGCGGGATCGAATTCGCAGATCCGCATCAAGCCATGAAGATCGTGAATGGTCACCCGTCCCTTCTGGACGGTGACGAACTCTCCTTCCCGAAGCTCTTTAAGCGTGCGGTTCACGTGAACGGATGTAAGCCCCTTGGCTTCTGCAATCTCAGTCTGCGTCAGTGGAAAGGCGAAGCTGGTGCCGTCTGTCAGTCCAACAACCTTGAGCCGGTAGTAGACCTCGCAGAACAGGTGGGCAATCCTTTGTAGCGCCGATCGACGTCCGAGGGAGAGCTCCCATTCTCGGTGAGCAGCCCCGTCGACGTTTGTCGAAAACCAGAGCAGCCGAGTGAGGTGCGGATGCTTTTCGGTGATCTCCCTCAACCGGTCATGCGGAAAGCTTGCGACGCGGCAGTCCGTGATGGTCATTACATTATGATCGAGACGCTTCAGCGTGAAACCGTGCAGATCCACAAAGTCGCCTGGGACGTGAAGCTGGGTTATCTGGCGGGCGCTATCACTTAAGTCCTTGTAGCGGACCATCATGCCCTCAAGCAGCAGCGTCGAGCTAGTCAGCTCCAGGCTCTCTCGGAGGGCCACTTTGTCCTTCGGTATCTCCCTCACCTCGGACACTGCCCATCGAAGCGCCTTCTCCTCCTCCGGGCTGACGTCATCACGCGATCTTAGTCTCAGCAGCAGCCTGTCGACGTCGTCCGGCACCATATTCCCTTCCCCCCTTGGCCTAGTGCCTCCGCGTGGCGTGCGCGGGCGGCCCTTGGCCATCTTAAACACCCTGGCCAAGGTACTGATGAGTTGCAAGTAAGCCTTGCAAACGGTCCTCTGCCCTCGGCGTAGAAACCCGCGTGAACGTCTGCTTACCGCATCCTCAGCCCAGAATTAAACCGTCCGCTCTCGATCAAAATAATTGACGCACGGATAGTGGGAGGAAGGCAGGCCCGGCGGTCCGGAGCCAAGGTCCTCTTTTCCGCTGCACTCCCTGGATGCATCCCTTGGCCAATTCCCTACGGCACGTTCATCGTCAGCAAGTCGTAGGTGGCGACGACCTCGTCCTTTTGGTTGAAGATGTAGACGGCCCAACGCACCTCGCCCTTCTCCTCGTCGCGCACGCTCTTCGACTTGACCGTAAGCTCTACCCGCATGCTGTCGCCCGGGTACAGCGGCGTCTGGAAGCGGAGATTCTCAAGGCCGGTATTGGCAAGAACCGGACCCGGCGCGGGCTCCACGAACAGGCCGGCTGCGAAGCTCAGGATCAGGTAGCCGTGCGCCACACGGCCCTCGAAGATCGGGCTCGCCTTGGCCGCTTCCTCGTCCATATGGGCGTAGAAGGTGTCGCCGGTAAATTGAGCGAAATGTTCGATATCCTCGATCGTCACGGTGCGGCTTGCAGTTTTGAGCGTGTAGCCGACCTCGAGCTCTGAGATGCGCTTGCGGAAGGGGTGCACCTCGCCCTCCGGCTTGGGCGCGCCGGGGAGCCATTGCTTCACGATCCCGGAAAGCAGCGCCGGCGATCCCTGCAGCGCCGTCCGCTGCATATAATGGGTGACGCCGCGCACGCCGCCCATCTCTTCGCCGCCGCCCGCCCGGCCGGGGCCGCCATGAACGAGGACGGGGAGGGGAGAGCCGTGGCCGGTCGATTCCTTGCCCGACGTGCGGTCGAGGATCAGCATCCGCCCGTGATAAGCGCCCGCGCCAAGCACGAAATCTTCGGCCACGGTGGAATCGAAGGTGAAGAGCGAAAGCGCGAGGCTCCCCATGCCGCGGTTGGCGAGCGCAATCGCATCGTCCAAGTCGCGATAGGGCATGATCGTCGAAACGGGCCCGAACGGCTCCACGTCGTGGATGGCGGGCGAACCCCAGGGGTCGTCCGACCGAAGCAGGATGGGCGTCATGAAGGCGCCGTTTCCTTCCACGGGGGAAGCATCGGGATCCCCGGAAACGATCCGGGCCGATTTGGCCAGCTCGGCCACTGCTTCGCGGACCGATTCCAGCTGCGCCCGGCTGGCAAGCGCGCCCATGCTGATGCCTTCCTCCCGCGGATCGCCGATCCTCACCCTAGAGAGTCGTTCGGACAAGGCCTCCTGGACCGCGTCGATATACTCGGCCGGCGCCATTGCGCGGCGGATCGCAGTGCATTTCTGCCCCGCCTTCACCGTCATCTCGCGCGCCACTTCCTTGATGAACAGGTCGAATTCGGGCGTGCCGGGGCCTGCGTCCGGCCCCAGGATCGATGCATTGAGGCTGTCCCGTTCGGCGATGAACCGCACGCTCTCCCGCGCAATCACCGGATGCGTCTGCAGCTTTATCGCGGTCTGCGCCGAGCCGGTGAACGACACCACGTCCTGCAGCGTCAGATGATCGAACAAATCCCCGGTCGATCCCATGATCAGCTGCAGCGCGCCTCTGGGCAGTACGTTGGCCTCGATCATGATCCGCACCGCATGCTCGGCGAGATATCCCGTTGCAGAGGCTGGCTTCACGATCACCGGCACGCCCGCCAGGATTGTCGGACCCAATTTCTCGAGCATCCCCCAGACCGGGAAATTGAACGCATTGATGTGGACCGCCACGCCCTGGAGCGAGGTCCAGACATGCTGGCCGACGAAGGTCCCGCCCTTCGACAAAGGCTCCATCTGCCCATCGACGAGCAGGCGCTGGTTCGGAAGCTCGCGGCGACCCTTGGACGAGAATGAGAAGAGCGTTCCTGCGCCGCCTTC
>JALYGI010000166.1 GCA_030777185.1 Pseudomonadota bacterium | reverse complement strand
TTCATCCTGCCGGGAGGCGGAGCGGGCGCCGCCCACCTCCATCTGGCCCGGGCGATCGTCCGGCGAGCCGAGCGCGTGGCGGTGGCGGCCTCCACCCGCGTCGGTCTCAATCCGCAGGCACTCGTCTACATCAACCGGCTTTCCGATCATCTGTTCGTGCTGGCGCGGCTGGTTGCCAGAAGCGAGGGCGGCGACATCATGTGGCAACCAGGAGCGACCCGGGAAGTTAATCCAGATTAAAGGTGCTTTGGCCGCCGCGCGGCAGGCCGGCGCCGGGCCCCCTGTTTTCAACGAAGAAGAGGCCGAAGATGGCGACACGAGCCGAAGCGAAGCCGATTGAAGACGATCTCGCCCGGCGTTTCGCGGCGGTCCGGGCGCTAAGCCGGGAAATTGCGGCCCCGCTTTCCGACGCCGACGCCACGATCCAGCCGCATCCCGACGCCTCTCCCGCCAAGTGGCACCTCGCCCACACGACTTGGTTCTTCGAAACCTTCGTGCTGCGCGACCATGGCCGCGCCTATCGGCCGCGCGACCAACGCTGGTCCTTTCTGTTCAACAGCTATTATGACGGAGAAGGAGAGCGCCAGCCGCGGGCGAGGCGGGGCATGCTCAGCCGCCCGTCGCTCGAGGAAATCCTCGCCTATCGAAGCCATGTCGACGCCGAGCTCAACGAGCGGCTGAACGATCTGCCGGCAGCGGCACGCGAGTTGATCGAGCTCGGCCTCAATCACGAGCAGCAGCATCAGGAATTAATGCTGATGGACATGCTTGCCGCCATGTCGGAAAATCCGCTGAAGCCCGCCATCTGGAAGGCGGCTCCCGAGGCTGCCGGTCTCGCCGTGGAGCCCGCACGGCGGATCAGGGGCCGGGACGGCATTGTCGAGATCGGCCACGGCGGCAGCGGTTTCGCTTTCGACAGCGAGGGGCCGCGGCACCGGGCGCTGCTCCACCCGCACGAGCTCGCCGATCGGCTCGTCACCAACGGCGAGTGGCTGAGCTTCATGGCCGACGGCGGCTATGCCCGCTCCGACCTTTGGCTGTCCGATGGCTGGGCTTGGGTGCAGGCGAATGGGATCGAGGCGCCGCTTTACTGGCAGAAGCACGAGGGTGAATGGCTGCGCTTCGGGCTCGACGGGCTGAGGCCGATCGGGGCGGCCGAGCCCGTCTGCCATATCAATTATTATGAGGCGGATGCCTATGCACGCTGGTCCGGAGCCCGGCTTCCGACGGAGGCGGAATGGGAATCGGCGGCCGCCGGGCTCGATCCTTCGCTCGGCAACCAGCTCGATGCCGCGGGGCCGGTCCGCCCGGCGCCGGCGGGTGGAGGCCTGTCGCCGCGGCAGATGTTCGGCGACGTGTGGGAATGGACGATGAGCGCATTCGGTCCCTATCCCGGCTTCGAGCCCGCGGAGGGGACGGTCGGCGAGTATAACGGCAAATTCATGTGCGGGCAGTTCGTGCTGAGGGGCGCGAGCTGCGCCACGCCGCGCGGGCACAGTCGGGCGAGCTATCGCAACTTCTTCTATCCCCATCAGCGTTGGCAGTTTGCGGGGTTGCGCCTGGCCTGGGACGTCTGATGCAGGCGCCCTGTAAGATCGAGGCCGCGGATCCCGCCTTCCGCCGGGACGTGCTTGCCGGCCTCGCCGCCCCGATCCCGGCGGTGCCGGCGCGGTGGCTCTACGATCGCCGGGGATCCGAGCTGTTCGAACAGATCACGGAGCTTCCCGAATATTATCCAACCCGCACCGAGCGCGCCCTGCTCGAGCTTCACTGCCGCGAGGTGGCGGGGATCGCCGGCACCGGAGATGCGGTGGTGGAATTCGGCTCGGGATCGTCGAGCAAGACCCCGGTCCTGCTGCGCGCGGTGGCGCCCTCCGCTTACGTGCCGATCGACATTTCTGGCGAATTCCTGCGCGCCTCCGCCGACGCGCTTGGCGAAGAGTTCCCGAACCTCCCGATCCATCCGGTCGAGGCCGATTTCATGCGCCCGATCACGCTTCCCGAAGCCGTGCGCGGCGCCACCAAGCTCGGCTTTTTCCCGGGCTCCACCATCGGCAATCTGGTCCCCCGGACGGCGGTCGATCTCCTGCGGGCGATGAAGGAGACGCTGGGCGAGGGCTCATACCTGCTGATCGGCATGGACCGGATCAAGCCCATCGAGCTGCTGGTCCGCGCTTATGACGACGCCGCCGGCGTCACGGCCGAGTTCAACCTCAACCTCCTCCAGCGCATCAATGCGGAGCTTGGCGGCACGATTCCGGTGGATGCCTTTCGTCACCGCACCATCTGGAACGACCGGATGAGCCGGATCGAGATGCATCTGGAGGCGGTGCGGGACGTGGAGTTCACCG
The DNA here is from genome assembly GCA_030777185.1 of Pseudomonadota bacterium. Taxonomy (GTDB): domain Bacteria; phylum Pseudomonadota; class Alphaproteobacteria; order Sphingomonadales; family Sphingomonadaceae; genus Allosphingosinicella. Next base: position 195 of record JALYGI010000166.1, on the reverse strand, counting down.
TCGATGGGCAGTCCTTCGCCTTCCGGGCCGGGTCCACCATTCACACCGAGAACAGCCACAAATATGGAATGCGAGACTCGCGCCTGCTGCTCCGCGCCGCCGGCTGGGCGGTGGTCCGGGAATGGACCGATCCCCAAGACCATTTCGCCCTCATCCTCGCCGAAGCCGAGCCGCCGAGATTCGCGCCCTAGAGCG
>JALYGI010000165.1 GCA_030777185.1 Pseudomonadota bacterium | reverse complement strand
CTGCGCGCCAGCTTCCCAGCTGTAGAGCAGGAACCCCTCAGTGATGACCTAAGCCGCCTGGTGCTCCAACTCTCGGAGCCTGATCCACAAGGATCGTTGATCGAAGGCACTGCTCGCGACAGTGCCGACCCTCCTCCCCGAACGCATGCGGGAGAGCAGCCGAGCTAGGCTGACCCGTTAATTTCGTGTGAGGCTTCCACGCCCACCCCCGAGCGTCGCGGGAGAGGGTGCAGGTTACGTGCGGGTGGCGACGATTGGCAAGCGACGGCTGCGCCGGGCTCCCGCGAACCTAGAGCCTCTATTGGCCACGCGTGCCGCTGAGGGGGCGGCCTGCCGAAACGGTTTCGCGAGGCGCGGAAGATCGGGGGCCGGCCTTTCAAGTCGGCATAGCCGGTGACGAGCAGGATCGGCATTGCCGGGTGAAGCTCGCGGATGCGTGCCGCGAGCTGCACGCCGTCCATACGTGGCATCGGTAATCTGTGACAACCACGTCCACCTGCAGTCGAACCCCCAATTTAGCTGCGCCGAGCTCCACGGCTCCCAATCGTGGACCTCGGGAACGCCCATGATTGCTAGCGATTCTACCGCACGGCCTTCGCGAGAAACTCGGTCAGATCGGTGGCAAAGCGCTCTGGCGCATCAGCCCACATGAAGTGGCCGGCATCAGGGTACGTCAAGAACCGCCCGTTCGGCACGTCGGAGGCGAGCTGGCGTTGTGGCTCGGCCACCGCTTGGAAATCCTTCCCGCCGGCGATCACTAGCACGGGCATCGTCAGCGCATCGCGCGCCTCGAAGCGATAGCGCATGAATTTATCATTGAGCAAATGTCGACCAACAATCCCGGTGTTCCCTAAACCGTCTTTTTTATCCCAGTGGCGGACAAGTTCAGCGGTCGCGGGATCTGGAAACATCAGCGAGCTGATGTAACGTTCGGATCCATCCTGGCCGCGTCCCTTGAGCGGATTGCACCGGGGAATCGCACCCGCCGCCATGCCTTCAAGCGAGCGCCGGTACTGGTCAGGATCAGTGCGCTCCAGCCTGTCGCATTGGATTTCTCCAGCGGCGGGCACGTCAGGCACTCCGGCCGCGAGCACCAACGCAGCCGTGTGCTTTGGATAGGCTTTGGCATATTCAAGCGCGACTACAGTGCCAAAGCTGTGTCCGATTAATGCTATCTGCGGCACCTTCCAGATTTGCCGCAGCTTCTCGAGGTCGTCGACCATCAGAGCGACCGAATAGGCATTGGTCCAAGGCTTCTCGGAGCGGCCGCTGCCGCGCTGGTCGAGATAGATCATTCTTTGGGTGCGCTCGAGCGCCGGGCCGGCGATCGCGGCGAAGCTCTGGCTGCCCTGCCCAGGCCCACCATGGAGATAGACGACGGGGATGCCGCGCTTCCGCCCGGCGACGCGGTACCAAAGGCGCACGTCGTTCACGACTGTCTGATGCGTCCCCAGCGCGAGCGGATGCGCTTTAGCTACTGCCGCCGCCAATTGAGCCTGTAGTGCCGGAGCATTGGCAAAGAAGAATATCAATAGTAGCAGGACACGCATTTCGGACGGTTCCCATTTCCGAGAGTGGCGATTCCTCCGTCGGGAGCATACTAGCGCCGCGGCAGTTGCCCACCCCCAAGATTCGGGGTTGCTACAGGGGCTCATTGTTCCACGATGCTGATTGTCAGCAACTAAGAGGAAGCCTCCACACCACGGGCCTTTTCCCGTTGAAGCGCCTAATGCCTGAACCAATTAGAGACTAGCGAGGCCACTCACTGGATTATGAGCATGCCAAGGAAGATGCGCGTATTAAAAATTCTAACTCTGGCAGAGCTGGCGCTACTGGTCTCGTCCTGTGCCGGTCGACCGATTGCCCAAGAGGCATCCGCGGCGCCAGACGCATTCCCGGAGGCGGAATGCGTCCGCGTCCATGATTTGTCGCGTTTGCAGCTGGCCAATCTGGATGCCAATGGCGCGGCGATAGTGGAAGCCTGGGTCGAGCAGGTCTACAGGCCCAACCCGGCCTTCTGGGAAGGCTATTTGGGCGGCGAGCAGGCATTCCGGCAATGGGCTCAGAAGGTTTCGCTCAAGGATGATCCTAGGCGCGGCATTCCATCAATACGCGACTTGAGCCGTGATATTCGCGACGTCACGGTTCGTGCGGCAAGGCTCGCCCGGCGCCCCGTTCCGTGCGGCGACTGGACCATCGTCTTCGGGCCGGGCTGGACCAACCTCGGCGGCATGGGCAAGCTGGGGATGGTGGTAGACTTCCTAGGCATGCCACGCTCGCGAACTCTCGGCGACTTCGATGACTACCTGCCCCACGAGGTCAATCACCTGATCTGGCGAGCGGCGCGGGGCGAGGCCGGCGCCGGGACGCTCCTCGAACGCATGATCGACGAAGGTTTCGCCACCTATTTTGCGCAAGTTTACTCACGCGGCCGAATGAGCCCGTCGCAGACACTTGGCTATACCGAGGCCGAGCTTCAATGGGCGCTGAGCCATGAGGCCCGTCTTTGGCGCGAGGCCGCTCCTCACCTGGGGAGCACCGACAGGGCAGTACTCCACCGCTACACTGCAGCCGGAGCAAGGCCGGAGCCGGCGGCGCCAGGGAAACTCGGCTACTTCCTGGGCTATCGCATCGTGCAGGCCTACGTGGCGAAGCACGGGCCTAACAGCTGGCGCGATCTCTACGACATGCCGCTCGATCGCATCGTGAACACAAGCGGCTATGGTCGGGCGCCCGCCTGAGAGCCGCGCCTGCTGCGTTTCGTGTGGCGCATCTCCCAGAGGCGCCCATCGCACGGAAGGTGGCGAAGCGGAAGCCGGAATAAGAGGCCCCGCCTCGCGAAGGGAGCAGCGCCGCGGGGCCTAACTCGTGTCATCCCCGAGTCGGTTATGACCTATCATAAATGCCCGCTTTCCAATACATTTCCGGTGACGAGCTACTCTTGATCAGCAGCGATGCCCGGCGCCAGTACCAGTGGCGAGCACGGCGCGGATTTCACCGGAAGCGTTGCGCATGGGGGTGAAGATCATGGGCAGCGGAAAGCCCGTTTCCTGTCCGGGAAGTTGATCGTGTTGCTGACTGGAGAGGCAGTGCTCAAGCAATCAAGCAGCGCCCGCTTAAGATCGCGAGCGTCCGACCCGACTAACTCATCTGGCGTTCGGCCCGTGGCAGCGTATCGGGAAACGCCGGCACACGTTTCGGCAGCCTCGTTCATGGTGTCCAAAACGAACTCGCCGCCGCCGGAGAGCGCGAAGATGAACAGCGGCTGGGCACTGTTCTCGAAGAGGCCAACAAAGCGGGCATGGCTTTCGCGAAGGGCGTCTGCGGCGCGCTGGTAGTCGGTGACATCGCGCATTACACCTGTGAACACGCGACGTCCGCTATCCAGCCACTCCGTCATCGTCAGTTCGAACGGAAAGACCTCACCTGCCTTGCGAACCCCCTTGTGCACGACGCGCAGGCGGGCCGCCTCGACCATGGCTGTGACGCCGTGTTGGGCGAGATAGGCAGCGTGCGCCCGCCGCCCGCCTTTTTAGTTCGAACGAAACGACTTAAGAATTTGGCGGGCATAGCCGATGTGAGGGATCCCTGGGCCTTCAGCGACGGAAAAGATGCATTTCCCGCGGGATGTCCGCTGTTTCCCCCACGAGAACGGCATTTGCTGCGTTGACAGCGCCTATCAGTTGGATGTGGTTGAACGGCTTGTGGAGGCATCCCAGAGCATCATCTATATCCCGGCCGGGGCAATTGCCCGTCGTGAAAACGCACGGCACTCCATGGGCGTTCAACTCCCTCGCCACGTCCAAGCCACTACAGCCCTCGGCAAGCTGTATATCGACAAGCGCGAGGTCCGGCTGGGTCTCCTGAATGAGGTTCACCGCATCCTGGAGCGTGTCGGCAATCCCTACGACCTGATGGCCGGCATCGGTCAGGTGGTCTTCCATCTCAAGCGCCACTAGCGCCTCATCCTCGATAATAGCTATCCGCAGCTGCTTACTAGGGGGGTTTGACATCGTGTTCATCCTCAGTCGCTACTACCGAGCGGCAGCGTCAGCGCAAAGCCGGCCCCCCGATCTTGTTCAAGAACATCCATTTCTGCCCGCAGTTGCTTGGTAAGAGCTCGGATGATCCGCATTCCAACTCCCGTTGAACTACTGGAATTGAAATCGGGTTGCAGCCCGCAGCCGTCGTCAGACACGAGAACGCTCAGGGAGCCGTCGTGAGCTAGCGCTTTCACCGAAATCTGCCCCGTCTCCTGGCTCGGAAACGCATATTTGATACTGTTTGTCAGCAGCTCCGCCACGATCAGCGCCAGTGGCACCGCTTGAGCGATCGGCAGGACGATTTTATCTTTGCAGGATACATCGACCTGCAGCCGCTCGCCAACAGCGAGCGAAGAGACGGTAGCGGACGCGAGCACGTTCAGGTACTCGCACAATTCGACCTCGGTATGCGATCCGGATTTGTACAAGCTCTGATGAATTGAGGCGATCACATTCACCCGCGAACGTGCTTCCATCAAGGCTTGCTTCGCCTGAGGGTCCGGCACCTGATTCGCCTGCAGGTAGAGTAAGCTCATAACCACCTGAAGCGAGTTCTTCACGCGGTGGTTCACCTCGTAAAGCAGCGCTTCCTGCGTTTCCAAAGCCAGCTCGAGGGCGTGGGCGCGCTCTGCAAGGGCCGTGGCAGCTTCCGCCTGTTGCTGCCGCCGCACCGCAACCGCAACGGCGATGATCGAGATAAGGAGGAGAGCCGCGCCCGCCGCGGCAAGACCGTAGCTCATCCACTCAGCGGTTCGGCTCGCCTTCGCAGCCTCCGCGCGATCCTCGTTTAGCACTCTTTCTTCTGTTTGGATGATTGCGTCTGTCACTGAGCGGGTGCGATCCATGAGCGCCTTGCCCTCGCCGGAACGGACGCGGGCGATTGCCTCATCGCGGCGCCCCGTGCGGGCCAAGTCTATGGTGCGGCGGTAAAAGCCGATCGACTCCTCCAGCAGGCGCTGCAGCTCTTCCAGTGTCCTTTCATGATCCGAGCTGTCGGCCAGGAGATCGGATAGGCGCCTGAAGTGGCGTCGGGCGTTAGCGGAACCAGTTGTAAAGGGCTCAAGGAAAGCGCTGTTTTCGGTCAGAAGGAAGCCTCGTAGCCCGCGCTGCGCATCTCCGAGCGATGAAACGACGCGCTCAGATTCCAGAAGGATGTCGTAAGCTCGGTCGTGCGATGCCCGGGAGGCAGACTGCTCGGCTGACGAGATGACGGTGGCGCTGACAAGGGCGAGGGCAACGAGGACGAGCCCCGCGAGCGGAATAAGCCACAACCAGGAGCTGCTGTTCGGTGTTCGCCGGTCAGGAGATAGCGCCGGCGCTGCGACCAAGACCTTCTCCACCTGCGAACACCCTCTAATGCGCTAACTGCTTATGCTGCTTCACTTCCAGGGCGCAAGTAGGTGCACTGCCAAACACCAGCGGCGAGGCCTCATTCGGCATTGACGGCCTCCAAGGTCGCGTTCATCTAGGACCGTGACTAATGTTTAAGCAGTGGCAGCGGCAACGCTCTCGGGTGTGCCTGCTGTCCTGAGACCGGCCTTCTGGCGTGCACTGAGACGCTGCCTTATCTGCTCCGCGGTGGCCCGGGAGCCTAGCTGCTCAGCTAAGCGCGCGCATGCTTCCGTTTCTGCGTCCACATCCATATCCGCCAGATGGGAGAAGCTGACTGCGCTGTCCGCATTGTCCACCGCGACGGACAGGCGGTCCACGTGGCCCGCAAGCATATAGGCCCATGCGGAGGTAGCCAGGATCCCGTGCGCAAGGAGAAGCAGCGGTATTGGGATCGAGATCAGCCTCGGCAGGTAACCGCAGATTGCGCAAAAAACAAAGATCACCACCAAGCGGCCCAGAGCAGTGCTTGCCTGCCCCTCGACAGCGGTTCTGCGCCTCGTCCAGAACTGGATTGC
>JALYGI010000164.1 GCA_030777185.1 Pseudomonadota bacterium | reverse complement strand
CTTCAGGCTTGGTCCAGGGTCGCCGGGTCTCCCGGGACCGCCGCGCGGCGGCTTCGGGCGTGGTCCGGGTTCGCCGGGCCGCCCGGGGCGGCCGGGGCCGCCCCGCGGCCGGTTTCTCGGCCCTGCTTCGAGGCGCTGGCGCGCTTCCTCCATCCGGATTTCGAACCTGGCGCGCTCCTCGGCCATTCGAACGCGAACTTGCTGTGCCACTCGCTCGAGCTCCGAGCGCAACCCTTTCATCTGTTCCTCAAAGTCCCGGCGTGCCCGCTCCATCTCCCGCCGGGCTTGTTGGAAAGGATCTTCAGGCATGGTGCAGTCCTCCGGCTGCTGCACTTCCATAACACAGTGAAAGGGGCGCCGCCAATGCTCCCGACCTGAGGCAGCGAATGTCCGGAAAGGGTGGAAGGCAGGCATTAGAAGCGGCTATGTGTCTTTGACTGAACCAGCGACAGGATGAACGGTGAGACTGACAGACAAGCGGTGCGCAACTCTGGGGGCGATCACCGGCTTTGGAGGATTGTTCGCTGGAGCGGCTTGCTGTGTCCTTCCGCTGGCGTTGGCCAGCATCGGAATTGGAGCGGGTGGGCTGGCGTCGCTGAGCCCGCTCCATGCGCCGCTTTCTGCCGTGGCGCTGCTCGCAGTGGTGGGCGGCTGGTATCTCTATTTCAGCCGGAGACGCGCCTGCGCGGTGGATGCGAACTGCGAACCGCCTGCACGGACGACGCCAGCTATTCTTGCTGTGGCGACGGTGCTGATCGTCCTTTCCGGCATCTGGCCATTCATCGAGGCACCTCTCATGCGGGTATTCGAGCAGTGACCGACCTGACTTCCACCATCACCTGTCCCCGCTGTGGCGGCGTCGCAACTGAGACCATGCCGACTGACGCATGCCAGTTCTTCTACGACTGCAAGCACTGCGCAGTCGTGCTGCGCCCCAAAGCGGGGGATTGCTGCGTGTTCTGCTCCTATGCCGATACTCCCTGCCCGCCCATCCAAGAGTCGCGGGCGAGCGGCGGACTGCCAAGCTGCTGCTGACCGAACTGTGTCTGCTTTGGATCGGTAGCGGATAGCATAATATTTCCAGCGGCATGTTTGCCGCCCCTACCCTCGGAAGATCGTTCCATGCGCCCACCATTGCCTCTTCTGCTCGCGCTGCCCCTGTCCCTGGCCGGGTGCGCGGCACTTCCCTTCGCCCCGGCGGCCGTGGAGGCGGTAAGGGAAAGCGCCATACAGGGGCAGCGCTTCGCCGATGGGAGTTTCGCGGCCGCCGCGGAGGAAGCCTGCCGCGCGCGGGCGGCGCGGCACGGGCGGGTCGAAATCACGACGGTCGAGCCGCACGGCGCCGATGACATGCGCGTCTATGGGACGATCGATCGCTTCGGCGGATCGCAGGGACGAAGCTTTGCCTGTGTCTTCCGCAGAGATGGGAACATGCCCCATTTCAAGCTCAGCACGCGCTGAATGTTCGCAATAATTCGAACAGCGGACATCCGGTTCTGAGGTGCGCGGTCGTGCAAAGCGGCTATGCATTGAGGTGGAAGCGATACCGGTCCGGAGGCCAGCTCGATGATGCGGAAGAATGCTTGGCTGATATTCGCCGCCGGCGATGCAGCTTTATGCGTAGGCCTTGGCCTGCTTTTGGAGTGGCCACTATTGTTCGCGCTTGCGCCTCTCAGCTTTCCGCTATGGGCGTGGGTCGACAGCCGACCCGAAGGGCGCGCATGGCTCGACCGGCTCGTCGGTCGCTAGACGAGCTGCCGGTGCTCGGCGACTGGGAGCTCTGATCCTGCGCCGATGATCCCATCCGGCAGCTTGGTCTCGACGCTGCACTTCATGCAGCCGCACATGGCCTGACAGCGCAGGGCCAGCTGCGCCCCTGGTGTGCAGCTGTTTGGCGAGCCGATCGGTCGCCCCACGAAGAGTTGTAACGCGCTGAAGCGAAAGCTTGCCAAGCAGTCGAGACGAGCGTCGAGCCGAAGATCCGCTGTTGACCAATTCCAGACGCTGCAGGCGAAGTTTACTGCCTGGCAGACTGCTGCCACTATCGCCCCTCCAACTTCTAGGGGCCAGTCAATGTCAATCGGTTCGATCCTGATCCTGGCCTCGCTATCCTCCGGACAGCCCTCCCCCCTCCGCTGCTCCACCGGAGAAGAAGCGGCAGCGGAATTGCGGGCCGCACACGAGGTGGCGCGCCGTGCGCATCTCGAGGGGAACGCAGACCTCATGGCACCGGGAATGGCCGACCAGATTGTCCTGGTGAGCAACGGCAACCTATCGGTGAATCCCAAGGAGAAGATGATAAGCTTCTTCAAAGGCTATTTCGCGAGGGTGAAGTATCTGGAGTGGAGCGATGCCGCGCCGCCCATGATAAACGTCTCACCCGACGGCCAGATGGCGTGGATGGCCGCGAAGGTCCGCGCGCGCTACCTCGAGCGGGCAAAGCCCGAAGCCAGCGAGAAAGCGTTCAAAAGCAGCTGGATCGCCACATATCAGCGCGTCGGCTGCGAGTGGAAAATGACGGGCAATTCCTCAGCCGTCGTCGACGAGTGATCGCGTGACTCCGAGCATGCGCCTCAGGAAGCACCCTCTGCCTGTCTAGCGCACTGGCCTCAGACACTGAACGGGGCGCCCACATCAGAAGCTGCTCCATCATGCCGCGCTTCTTTTCTGAGTTCCCGTCACCACGGCCAGCAACGCCGATTTCAGTCGCTCGAGCTGCTCTCGGTCCGCTCGTGTCGGCAGCACGCCGGAACCTGGCGAGCCGTCATAGTTCATGAGCTGCAGCCCCTTCTTGAGGCGCCACTCGTTGAGAAGGCGGATCAGGAACGGCGGCAGATCCCATGTCTCGCCATAATGGACGCAGACAATGTTGAGCGTGTGGCGCTCGCCCGCCGGCAAGCGCTCGACGATGTCGTGCCAGCTTTCATATCGAAAGTCGGTCCGAACATCCTCGAGCGAGGGGCGGGAGCGGCCGATCTTCTCCATGTTCGAAGTGGTGACAGCGCCGCCATAGACCGACCGCACGAGCCGGTGCCATTCCCGGCCATGCTCCATCAGCGCTCGGCCGCCAAATCGCGTGCCCTCGAGCAGCCCGGCAGCATGCGCCTGTCCGATCGCACAGAACAGGTCATCGCTGGCCTTTATGCCGCCCTCCGAAAGATAGGCTGCGCGAAATGCCACCACCCGGTCATTCCCATAATCATGGGGAGTGATCAGACGGCCAGCCTTGTTTCGTTTTCCCGCCTTCGGGGTTCGACCCCGCCCGCCCTTACCCGCCATGATCCCCACTCCCCGAAAATTGATCCCTTGCCCATTGATGCTTACCGGCCCCACCCCCGGCGCTGCCGCTCCCGTTTTCTCCCGTCGAGCTGGCGGATGATCTGTTCGAGGCGGAGGGATTCCGCATTGGACAGGGCGCGGCTGCGGGAGATCTCGTCAAGCAGGTTGAACTCGACTTCGACCGCATCGTTCTTGAGAAGAGCACGGCCCATCATGCTGCCCCCTTTGCGAACGGCTGAAGGATCCGGGCCATGTCGGTGGCACAGACGCGCGGCCCCTCCCCCATGTGAAGCCCAGGAGCGCGGGCGATGCTCGCCGTTGCACGATGGGTCGCAAGGACGGAGAAATCGCCCACTGACGGGCTGTTAGTCGCCACCGATAATTCTCCCATGGAAACAGAAGGAACTGGCGCGGCGGCTCGTCGAGGCCGTCCTTGCGCAGGACAAGGGCCCCAGCTGCCGGAGCAGGCGGGGGCAACAGCCGGGACAGCATCGCGCGGAGAAAGGGAGTGATCCCCCGCGGAAAACGAGGTGGAGGGAGGGGCGGAATTGCTGAGTCGTTGGCGCAGCATCCTCTGGTAAGGAGCCGCTGGCGCTTCATGGCGCCCTCCATGGGCGGCAAACAGATTGCTCGATTTTGGATGGATTTTCTTGGCGGAAAATCGGGAGTTTTCGACTGCGGAACCTTTTGTATCCGCCTCAGATGAAATGAGATTTAGTCGCCGTTCATCTGCGCGACAGGTTGAGTCGGACCTACTCCCTACGGGGGCCAGTATCCTTTCGGGAGTATGGCTGTGGGTAAGGAGTTCAAGGAGTTCGTCGCCTACGTTACAGAGGCACCGATCATCGAAATCAGCGGCGGCGTTGCGCACGTCAAAGACCGGAGCGGAGGCACCCGGATCGAGCGGGCCATGTCCGTTCGGAACCTCGAAAAATACCGCGACCGGATCAATCGAGCGCTCGAGCGATACGCTGCCGGAGACGCCGATATCATCGTTGACGATTAGGCCGGTAACGCCACCGCGCTGTCCAACCGTTTCAACCGCTCGTGATAGTGGGGTCTTTGCCATGACTGAGGAATATAGGCAAAGCTATACATCCGTCAATAGGAAAAACGATGTGGTGTCCTATAGGCTTTTCGATAGCTTCGGGGGCATGACGGTTGGAAGCAGAATCGACGAGCGGCTGCGAAAGCTGAAAATGTCGCAGGCGGAGCTCGCGCGCCGGGTGAAGATCTCGCAGCCCACGATCAGCGACCTTATCAAGGGCAACAACACCAGTTCCAAACATCTGCATCGGATAGCGGCCGAACTCGAAACCTCCCCCGCCTACCTCGCAGGCGAGACGGATGATGACGCGCCGCTTACGGTCGCGCCGTCTGCGATGGATGCCTTGGCAGACAAATACGACTTGGCGGTTCTGCCGGAGCTCGAGCTCGGCTATTCCATGGGCGGCGGCGCCGTTTTCGATCAGTACGAGCACCGCGGTGTCGTGCCTTTCCAGCGCTCTTGGCTCCGAACCATGATGCGGGGAAGCTTCGATGATCTCTTCGTCGCCCGCGGCGAGGGCGATTCGATGCAGCCGACGCTGCTGGATGGCGACATTGTGTTGATCGACACCGCCCAGCGGGACATCCGCCAGCAGGACCGCATCTGGGCGATCAGCTATGGCGACCTCGGTATGATCAAGCGGGTCCGCCGGCTGCCCGGCGGGAGCTACCAATTGCTCTCGGACAATTTGGCCGTCCCGCCGATCGAGTGCTCGGATGAAGAGATGCACGTCGTCGGGCGCGTGATCTGGGTAGGAAGAAGGATCTGATGGGGCAGCTCGTCGAAGCCTTCTTCATCTGAGCGTCCTTTTCGCCGAGAGAATAGCTTGCCCTATTGACTTGTCTATAGCTTATGCTATTGATCCTCCGTCAGTTAGATGGAGCACGACATGGCTACCGCTTTAGAGTTAGGCCGGCACCACCCCAATTCCCCCAGCTTCACCCCTCGCGAGGACAATGGCGAGTGGTACCCGAGCGAGGCCGAGCTTCAAGCGTCCGCTGGGCGGGTAATCGCCGCACGCGAGGATCAGGACGAACAAGCCCTTGCCCGCATCGATACTGCCATGCTCCCGCTGAAGCTGGACGCTGCCGGCAAGCGCCTGGACCGGGCCATCGCTTCCTTCTCCCGCGCACGTGGCGATTACGCCCCTCACCTTGCCATAGATGCCGAAGCTTTCGCAAAGGCTGAGCGGGAGAAGGATGCCGCGGATGTCGCTTACCGCGCTCTCGTTGAGCTCGCCACCAAGCAGAAGTGGACGGATGTTGCCCGCAGGCTGGCGGCATGAGCCGATGAATGGGAGGGCGAATGCCGCTCTTCGGCGCCACCACGTCTTGCCTCCGTCCCTTGAAAGCGCCCAAAACGCCCGCTAGAACAAAAGCGATTTCAAAACGGTTCTCAAAACGGCTGAAGATCCCGGAGAGAAACCGAATGAAATCAGCACCTTGCGGGTGTAGCTCAATGGTAGAGCAGAAGCTTCCCAAGCTTACGACGAGGGTTCGATTCCCTTCACCCGCTCCATCCAAAGCCATGCTGGGGGCATGGCTTTGGATGGAGCGCACGAGCACGAAGTGCGAGGGGCGACCGACCATGCCGGGGGCATGGCTTGGGATGGAGCGCACGAGCGCGAAGCGCGAGGGCTACCTACTCCACATCTGTACTGAATCCACGCGATCCGCTCGTCAGGGAGGTCGCGCTCAGCTGTCTCCGCGGGAGGTTTGGGGATCCGGATAAACGGCCGGAGCCGATCGATTGCTAGGCGATCCCGTGAGGTGTCCGCACCTTCATGATCTTTGGAACCGGTGGCGGTGGCACCCTCGACCGGATCAGGGCTTCACCTTCCCGAATCGTTGCTACCGGGTGATTTTCGCGCCGGTCACCCTCGCATTCCAGAACAACTTCGTAGGGCTGGCTTGCTCTGGGCGTTATCACAACGCGGCCACTTCTTGCCCTCATGATCATGTTCCTCGCGAAGTCCAGCAACGGCCAAATCGGTGTGGCGAAACCTATCGCGGCAAAGGTTAACATCTTCTTACTGCTCGCGGCGGGGCCGAAAGGCGACGCCAAGGCCCTCATCATGTCGGGCCGCAGGCATTCGTCCAGCGTGACGGGCAGCACTTTCCGCTGGCAGGTAAAGCTCTTCTCAGGCACCTTCGTAGCTCAGGCATGGCTGACGTTCGTATCACATTCTCGCCGGACCGGGCGGCAGCGGCGGAGCGCTTGCGGGAAGCTATATCTGCCGCAGGCTATGATGTTGCCTCGGCCCAGATTTCGAACGTGGAAGACCTGATCGAAACTGAGGATCGGCACCAGACCGCGAAGGCGATCGTGCTCATCTGGTCGAGATCGCTCGTATTGTCGGCACTGCGGCCAGGTTTGCTTCGTCAACTGCGCCAGCAGCGAAAGCTGATCGAAGTCTCCGCCGACGGCGTTGGTCCGGACGGTGGCGACGGAGACAACCACGTCATTCTGATCTCCGGCTGGCGCGGTCAGCCCTTTCACCCTGGCTGGCAGAGACTCGCGAGCGAACTCAAGCGCCTGTGTGGACCCCCCAAGGAGGCTACAGAGGCCCCCAGCGGGTCTGCGCAAGCCGAGGTGCCGGCTGCGCCGCAACCCGTTCCGGCCAAGGCCGAACGACGCGACTGGTGGCCCCGAACCGGCAGGCTGGCCCTGGCATTGCTGGCTGCAATTGGTCTGTTCGGCGCCGGTTTCGGAATGTCTACTTGGCTCAGAAATGGTGCTTCGGGGACGCAACAGCCGCCACCAGCCGAGATGCAGACCAAAGTGGCAAAGCGGGCGCCCGTTCCCAGCGGTCGAGGGATCCCCCCGAATGGTGCGGCGATGGGACCGCCAGTTCCGCCGATACCCTCCGCCCCTGCCCCTCCCGCAACACTTGAACCGACCTCAACCGCGGCTTCGTCAACGGCCGCTCCTCCATCTTCCGCTGCCCGAGAAGGTTCTAAAGCCGCGCGCAAAGCAAAGAAGGAAAGCGACACGCGCCTCGCCAAGGGCAAGTCGCCGGTGCGGGGTGAAACAAAGCGCTACTCTCCAAGGAACTCCGAAGTCATGCGCCTTTTCTGTGAAGGCAGTGGTCGCTCAACGCCTCAGTGCAGGACCTTCCTTCGCGAAACTCATGGATCGCGGCGCTGACCTCGGCAGGCGGTTGGTGGTGCTGAAGGAGGTTTCTATGTGGCAATTCAGGCACGAACGCCGGATTAGCTCAATGGTAGAGCAGAAGCTTCCCAAAGTTACCACGAGGGTCCGATTCCCTTCACCCGCTCCATCCTGATGCCGCTTCGCTCCCGACGAAAGCGAGTGAGATGGATCTCCTGCTGATTGGGGTCGTCGCCGCACTCGCCTCGGCACTCACCTTTTATTCGGGCTTCGGGCTCGGCACTATCCTGCTGGCAGCCTTCAGCCTGTTCTTCCCCGTTCCGGTGGCGGTCGCGGCGACAGGATTGGTCCATCTGTTGAACAATCTGTTCAAGGGCACCTTGCTCCGGAAGCGTGCGGATTGGCGGATGGTGCTGGCCTTCGGAGCTCCCGCCGTCCCGGCCGCCATTCTCGGCGCTTGGCTGCTTGCGGTGCTTGGCGCTTCGCCGCGCCTGTTCGAATGGAATGCTTTCGGCGCAAGCTTCGGTCCGACAGGCGCGGGCCTTGCTGTCGGCACGCTGATGATGCTTTTTGCCGGTTTCGAGCTTCACCCGCGGTTTGGAAAGCTCCGCGCGCCGGCGCGGCTAATGCCCCTCGGCGGCGCTGTCACGGGCTTCTTCGGCGGCTTGACCGGGCAGCAGGGGGCGCTTCGTTCCATCTTTCTGCTTCGCACCGGGCTGCCGCCCGATCGGTTCATCGCGACGGGTGTGATGATCGCGGTTCTGGTCGATCTGTCCCGCCTCTCCACTTATGCGGCCTCCTTCCAGGCAAGCGGCCTGAACCCGGCTGGACGGGAAGCTTTGCTAATGGGTGTCGGCACGATTTCGGCCGTCGCCGCGACCTTCCTTGCCGCGCGGCGCATCGAGAAGGTGACCGTTGCCTCCGTCCGCTCTACCGTCGCCGGACTGATGCTGCTGATCGGGGCGGCGCTTGTCGCCGGGCTGCTCGGATCGCCGGCCTAAAGGGAATGGAATGATTTCGGTAGTTCCGATGCTGTTGCTTGCCGCCGGCGCAATACCGCCCGAAGAAGAGCATTGGGACACGATCGTCGTCACCGCCCAGCCTCGCCCCGGCCGCGTGCTTCCGCCCGTGAGCGAAGTCGGCGAGGAGCAATTGCTCGAGCGGCAGCCCCGCAGCGCCGCCGAGGCGCTCGAGAGCCTCCCGGGGGTCACTGCCCGGACCAATTCGCGCGGGGAGACGGTCGCCCGCGTCCGGGGCAGCGAGGAAAGGCAGACCCAAGTCTTCCTCGACGGCGCGCCGCTTGCGGTGCCGTGGGACTCGCGCGTGGATCTCGCTATCATCCCGGCGGGGCTGATCGGCTCGGCGCGCGTGACCAAGGGAGCGGTCCCGATAGAATATGGCGCCAATGCCGTGGCCGGCGCGATCGACCTTGAGACCCGCTCCGGCGGGGAGCTTGATTTTCGTGCAGGGGCGAGCATCGGCACCTTGGGGTTCGCGGATGCTTCGGCCGTCGGGACAGTTCCGGTTGGGAAAGTCGATCTCACCTTGGCGGCATCCGGCCTCACTCGCGATGCCGAGCCAGTCGCAAGCCTCTCCGCGCTTCCGTTCAGCCAAGCCCGGAGCAATCGCCGCACGAACACGGATGCGAATTCCGGCACCTTGTTCGCCGCTGCCCGCTACGCAACCGGCCCGGTGACGATCCGCACTTACCTGCTTCATCTGAAGGCGGAACGCGGAATAGCTCCGGAGTCGGACCGGGATCCCGCCGTCGACGGCCCCCGCTATTGGCGCTATCCTTTTATCGAGCAGACGCAGCTCAGTCTCTCCTCGAACCTCCAACTGGGGAGCGCAAGCTCGTTGCGGCTGGTCGGCTGGAGACAGTGGTTCGAGCAGCGCATCCTGCAATTTCAGGATATCTCCTATACCAGCCTGCGGGCGCGGGAGGATGACGAGGACGACACGACGGGAGGCCGGCTGGTCCTGTCCACTGTGCTTGAAGCCCTCGAGCTTCGTATCGTCGGCACCGCGCAGACGAGCCGCCATGCGCAGGTGGATACCGCGTTCCCGAGCAATGCTGCCGGGCCGCGCCTCGCCTACCGCCAGAACCTCTACACTGTCGGCGCCGAAGCGGACGCGCCGTTGGGGCCCGGGCGCCTGAGCTTCGGCTTGGCCTATGATCGCTCCGCCAATCCGCTGACGGGGGACAAGCCTGGCCAACCCGCAACGGGCGCCATCGCCTTTTCGGCTGCCTTCCGCGCGCCGCTCGGCAACCGCCTGGCGCTGGCGCTTTCAGGCGGCAGGAGGAATCGCTTCCCGAGCTCGCGCGAATTGTTCGGCGAGGCGCTGGGGCGCTTCCTCCCGAACCCCGATCTTCGGCCGGAGCGAGCCTGGCTCGCCGATGCCGAGCTGAAGCTGGTCCGGCCGGGGCTGACGCTTTCGCTCAATCCCTTCTTCATCCGCAGCCAAGACACGATCAGCCAGCGAGTGGTGATTGTGAGCGGACGAAGGCTGCGCCAGCGCTACAATCTCTCCGGGTCGGTCAGCTACGGGATCGACGGTGCCCTGACGGCACAGCTGGTCCCGCAGCTGAACCTCGAACTCAGCGGGACGGTGCTGCGCGCGCTTGCGGACGAAGGCGATACGGCCTTTCGCCGGCTGCCGCAGCGCCCTTCATATGAGGTGATGAGCGCATTCGGTTACCAGGCAGGCTCAAGCCTCTCCTTTCGAGCGGAATTCCGGCGGGTGGGACCCGCCGTGGATCTGAGCCCCAGCGGCCGGCGCGCCCTTCTGCCCGCGGGAAACGAGATCAATCTTCGGACCCGCTTCGAGGTGGCGAGGCTCAAGAGCGGTGCCCGGATGTTCCTGACCGGCAGCATCGACAACCTCACCGACGATGTGATCACTCCGCAGCTCGGCCTGCCCGCCCCTGGCCGAAGCGTCCGGATCGGCTTCCAGCTCGGCTAGAGCACTTCCCGAAAAAGTGGGCAGCGGTTTTTCGGCCGGGAAGTCCTCCAGACATAGATCTGGAGCCTTTCTGATCCGACAAGGCGGTTCCGCCTTGTCGGGAAAGGCTCTAGGCTCCGGCGGCAATTCCAGTGGCGCCCCCAGGCGCCGGCGAAGCACGCGCGGGCGGGATGCCGCCGCGCGTGCTTTCTTTTGCGCGCACAATTTGGGGGCGTAGGAGCCGTAACGCATGACCCAGCGGGACAAAGCGGAACTCTTCAACGC
>JALYGI010000163.1 GCA_030777185.1 Pseudomonadota bacterium | reverse complement strand
GCCATGCAATCAGGCCGCGGCTTGGAGGTTGATGGCGGAAATCTTGCCGTTGGACCCGGTTTCAAGATCGTAGCTGATCCGTTCGTCCTTGTTGAGGCCGGGGAGCCCCGCAGCCTCGACGGCGGTGATGTGCACGAACGCGTCGGCCCCGCCGCCATCGTTGGAGATGAAGCCGTAGCCCTTGTCGTAATTGAAGAATTTCACTGTGCCGATAGGCATGAGCGGTTCCTTTCGAATGCATGTATTCGCGGACGCAAGGCGCGGCCGCGTGAGCTGAGGAAGCAACGAAGGGAAGGATAGGCCGAAGGGCGTCAAATTCCGCCGCAAGCGACGTTAGCCAGTCTCCTTTGCACGCAAAGGCCGGAAAATGCAACGGTGCGAGCGGCAGTTGTTGGTCGGCAGGCGGCTCAGCCCTCCCAGTGCACCACGAAGTCGCGAAGCGCGCGGGCGTCGTGGAGGGCGTTGTGGGGCACCTTGCTGATCGCGGCGGTGCTGAAGCCGGGACTGGAGACGAATTCGAAACGAAGGCTGCCGATCGGCACCATGTCGCCCGGCCCGGTGATGAGGAGCGAGCAGAAATAGGCGATGTCGTCCGGCCAGTCTGCGACGATGACGGGATCCTCGTCGTCCGCGAAATAGGCGACCAGAGCCGTCGCCGCTTCGAGGCGTGTCATGGTCTCGTGCCGGACGCCGGCGGGCACGGAATTGAGATAGGGAACGACGTGGCGGGCCACCCAGGGATGGATCTCCTCGGGCAAGGCGAGCAGGGCGTAGAATTCCTGGTCGCCGTGATCGGGGACGAGGGCGAGGCTGATAAGCTCGCCGCCGAAGCCATTGAATTCCGTGTCGAGAAAATAGCGCATGAATGCTGGACGCTATTCTCGTTTCAGACCTAAGTGTCCACTCTCAAGCGTTCCTGAGGCCCTCCATGCACAATGAATCCTTCGCGACCGACCGCCGCACGCTGCTGAAGGGGGCCGCGGCTGGGACGGGGCTTTTGGCGCCGGGTGCTTTGTTTGCCCAGAGCAACGACGTCGAGCGCATCCGCGCCGCCGTGGCGGCCGGCCATGACGCCGCTATCGAGCGTCTGCAGGAATGGATCCGGAACCCCACCATCGCGGCCGAGGGCCGCAACGTCGAGGGCGGCGCGGATCATATGATGCGGCTGGCGCGGGAGGCGGGCTTTCAGAAGATCGAGAAGGTGCCAACGGCGGGTGTGCCCGGCGTCTTCGCGACCTTGGATGCGAACGCCAAACGGACGCTCGGCCTTTATTTCATGTACGACGTGAAGCAGTTCGATGCCGCCGAATGGTCGAATCCGCCACTGGAGGGCCGACTTGTCGACAAGCCGGGGACGGGCCGCGTGATGGTTGGGCGCGGCGCGGTCAATCAGAAGGGGCCCCAATCCGCCTTCCTGGCGGCGCTGCATGCCTTTCGCGCCGCTGGGCGCAAGCTGCCCGTCAATCTGGTGCTGGTCGCCGAAGGGGAGGAGGAGATCGGGTCGCCCCATTTTGCCGAGATCGTGCGCCAGCCGCGGGTGCTCGCGGCGCTCCGCAAATGCGACGGCGTGATCATGCCGTCGGCTGGCCAGGGGCCGAACGGCAATGCCGGCATTTCGCTCGGAGCAAAGGGCGTCATCGAGCTGGAGCTGGTTGCGAGCGGCGAAAAATGGGGCAGGGGACCGGCGCGCGACGTGCATTCAAGCCTAAAGGCGCAGGTCGACAGCCCGGTCTGGCACCTCGTCCAGGCGCTGAACACGCTCGTCGAGGCGGACGGCAACACGCCCGCCATCGAGGGCTGGTTCGAAAAGGTGCGGCCGCTGACGGCGCGGGAGCGGGCGCTGGTGGCGGAAAGCGCGCGAGGCCGGCGGGAGGAGGATTCCAAACGATCTCTCGGAGTCCAGCGCTGGATCAACGACGTGCCCTGGCTGGAATCGCTCGAGCGGCTGGTCTCGCAGCCGACCGCCAATATCGAGGGGCTGGTGGCGGGCTATACCGGCCCCGGCGGCAAGACCATCCTTCCCGGACGGGCGGTGGCGAAGATGGATTTCCGCCTCGTCCCCGACATGACCGCCGCGGATTCGCTTGCCAAGCTCAAGGCGCACCTTGCGAACAAGGGGTTCGGAGACGTCGAGGTGAACATGACGGGCGGCTATGATCCAACCGAGACGCCGGAGGATGCCCGGGTGATCCGCGCGCAGCAGGCGGTGTTCACGCGGGCGGGCGTTCCCTGGGCGCTGTTCCCACGCAATGCGGGCTCCTGGCCCGGATATGTCTTTACCGGCCCGCCACTCCGGCTGCCCGCCGCCCATTTCGGCTTCGGCACCGGCGCCGGCGCGCATGCGGCCGACGAATATTTTGTCATCGAGAGCAGCAATCCCAAGGTGGCGGGCTTCGATGGCGCCACCTTGGCTTATGCGGACTTCCTCTACGAGATGGCGGTGATCAAGTAAGCCGCGGCTGCAGCTC
>JALYGI010000162.1 GCA_030777185.1 Pseudomonadota bacterium | reverse complement strand
AGAGATATTCGACCGTGGCGAAGCCCTGGTTGAACGTGTCCGCCTTGTTGATCTTCTCGATCAAGGCCTTCGGCATCGGAGCGCCCGTCTTGTAGTGGCGCGCGAACTTATCGAGCACCTCCGGCGTCAGCAGCCAATTCTCGTTCACCTGGCTCGGATATTCGACGAAGTCGCGCGGCGTCCCGAGTAAGCTTGGATAATGGACGTTCGACAGCAACGAGTGCAGCGCGTGGCCGAACTCGTGGAACAGGGTCTCCGCATCGTTCAGGCTGATCAGCACGGGCTCGCCCGGCCCCGGCTTGGTGAAGTTGTTGTTGTTGGACGAAAGCACGATCTTGTCGCCGAGGAGTCCTGAGCGGCTGCGATAGCTGGTCGCCCAGGCGCCCGAGCGCTTACCTTCGCGGGCGTAATTGTCCATGTAGAACAGGCCCACCACGTCGCCGGTCTTGCGGTCGCGCACTTCGAAGGTGCGGACGTCCGCCTCGAACACCGGAACCGCGCCCGTATTCTCCTTGAAGTCGAGATCGTAGAGCTGCCCCGCTGCCCAGAACATGCCGTCGATCATGTTCGAAAGCTCGAAATAGGGCTTAATCTCGTCCTGGCTGAGATTGTACCGCTCCTTGCGGACCTTCTCCATGTAATAACGATAGTCCCAAGGTTCGATCGTGATCTTGGCGCGCGATTTGTTGGCAAGCGCCTGCATGTCGCGCACTTCCTCCTTCACACGCGCGACCGCCGCCGGCCAGACGCGCATCATGAGGTCCATGCCCTTGGCGGGGCTCTTGGCCATGGTATCCTGCATGCGCCATTCGGCATGGTTGGCGAAGCCGAGCAGCTTGGCGCGATCGGCCCGGAGCTTCACGATCTGCGCGATGGTCGCGTTGGTATCGCTCGCCCCGCCATTGTCGCCGCGATTTGCGAAGGCGCGGAACACCCGCTCGCGAAGGCCGCGGTTGTCGGCAAAGGTCAGCACCGGCTCGACGGCCGAGCGCGTGTTCTTGATCGCATAAGCGCCGGCCGGCATGTTCTGCGCCTTGGCGGCCGCGGCAGCCGCATTCTTCACGTCCTGCGGCACGCCCTTCATCTCGGCGTCGCTTGCCTGGATGTAAGTGCTCTCGTCGGCGAGCACCTTTTCGCTGAAGCTCGCGAACAAGCTCGCCAGCTGCTGGTTGTAGGCGGACAGTTGCTGCTTCTGCTCTGGGTTGAGGTTGGCGCCGCGGCGGACGAAGGATTCGTAGAGCCGGGTCACGAGCCGCTGCTGCTTTGCGTCGAGCCCGGATGTCTCCCTCGCCTCGTAAACGGCCTTGATCCGCGCGAAGAGCTTGGGATCGAGCGTGATCTCATCCGATGCTGCGGCAAGCTTGGGCTGCCATTCCCGCTCCAGCGCCTGGTAGGCGGGATTGGTGACGTTGCTCGTCATGACACCGAACACGGCGTTGACACGGCCCAGCCGCTCGCCGGCACGCTCATACGCTTCAACCGTGTTCTGGAAGGTCGGCGCGGCGCTGTTGTTGACGATTGCGTTCATCTCGCGGCGACGCTCGTCGATCGCGAACTGGAACGCCTCGGGGAAGAGCTCCGGCTTTACCTGGTCCCAGGGCGGAACGCCTTCATGGGGCCCGGTCCAGTCTGCCAGCAATATGTTGCTCGGCATCGCGGGCGCGGCCTCGACCGGGGCGGCCTGCGCGGCTGCGGCGGTTTGGATGCCGGATGGCTGATCAGCCGCCACCGTGGTGCACCCGCAAAGTGCAAGCGCCGCTGCGCTCGCCAGAAGAAATGCCCTCAAGCTTCGTCTCCGTATTTTCTCGCGAAACGGCGCTCCCCAGGCGGGACGCCGGTCTTGTGGCGCCTATATAGGTTTGCCCCTGAACTGCTGGCAACGAGCCGCCCTCGTCGCCGGAGCGGCCGCAATGGGCGCCTGATCAATCAAAGCCCGAACGGGTACAGTTCCTCTTCGCCCGCCAATTGCCGCCCGGGAAGCGGCGTCACCGCCCGAGTCTCGTCGAACCAGACCCAGGCGTCGAACTGATTGGGAAGGACGGCCTGGGCGTAGTGGCTCCAGCGCTCGGTGGCGGGCCGGTAGATGACACCGATGAACCGCTCCAGCCGCGGCTCCATCAATCCCTCGACGGCCTCGTCGTTCACCCCCTCCCGCATGTCGAGTAGGAAGCGCTGGATCCCGGCATCGTGCGACATCCGCTCGTAGCTTCCGGCGAGCGAGGGGCGCACCTCTTTCACCTCCAT
>JALYGI010000161.1 GCA_030777185.1 Pseudomonadota bacterium | reverse complement strand
CTTCGGCCTCTTCTTCGTTGAACAGCGGCACGGTACCAGCCAGCCGGGACGGTGGCCGAAGCGCCTCTAATCTGGATCAACTTCCCGCGTCGCGCCTGGTTGCCACATAATGTCGCCCCCTTCGCTTTTCGCAACCAGCCGCGCCAGCACGAAGAGGTGATCGGAAAGCCGATTGATGTAGACAAGCGCCTGGGGATTGAGACCGGCGCTGGTGGACGCTGCCACCGCCATCCGCTCGGCTCGCCTGACGATCGCCCGCGCCAGATGGAGGTGGGCGGCGCCCGCTCCGCCTCCCGGCAGGATGAAGCTGCGGAGCGGTTCCAGCTTTTCGTTCATCGCGTCGATCTCGCGCTCCAGCCGCTCCACCTGCGAGGAGGTGATGCGGAGGATCATCTCGCCTGGGGCGAAGTCCTCGCCCGGCGTTGCCAGATCGGCGCCGAGATCGAACAGCTCGTTCTGGATGTTGCGAAGGATCGCGCGGTGCCGTTCCTCCTGCACATGGAGAAGGGCGATCCCGATCGCGCTATTGGCCTCGTCGACGTCGCCGATCGCAGCCATGCGCGGATCGGCCTTGGAAAGGCGGGAGCCGTCGACCAGCCCGGTCTCGCCGCCGTCGCCGGTCCGGGTGTAGATCTTGTTGAGCCTGACCAGCGGTCAGGATCCCGATCCGCGCGCGACCATGATGAACAGGATCACGAAGATGATCGCGATTGCCTGGAACATCACGCGCTTGCGCATCAGCGCCTGCGACCTGACGCCGGTGACATCCTTGCCCGAAGCCATACCGATCACGCCTTTGATAAGCACGTAGAGCGTCGCCAGCGCGGCAATGGCGATCAGGATCATGAGGAAGGTTTGCATCAGGCCTATTTAGGATGCGGCGGCCGAATATCCATACGGCAAATGGCCGGTACGCAGGTCCTCCACCAGCCGCTCGCGATCGACGCCGGCGGCCCTCATCGAGCAGATTGTCGGGGCCGCATTGCGCTTGGCAAGCCGCTGCCCGTCGGCGCCGATCAGGAGCGGATGATGGTGGTAGATGGGCGTCGGCAGGTCCAGCAATGCCTGCAGCAGCCGGTGCACATGCGTGGCGGCGTGGAGGTCCCGCCCACGGACGACATCGGTGACCGATTGCGCCGCATCGTCGACCGTGACGGCAAGATGGTAGCTGGTCGGCGCGTCCTTGCGCGCCAGCACAACGTCTCCGAACAGGTCGGGCCGGGCAGGCACCGGGCTGTCGCCCTCAAGCCATTCGAGCGGCCCCGCCTCGGCAAGGGCCGCGGCCATGTCGAGCCGCCAGGCATGCGGCTCCTCAGCCATCCGCCTTGTCCGTTCGGTATGCGGCCGGGTCCTGCAGATGCCGGGATAGATCGGCCCGTCCGGCCCGTGCGGGGCGCTGGCGCTCGCCGCGATCTCGGCGGCGATGGCTGAACGCGTGCAGAAGCAGGGATAGACGAGGCCCCCAGCCTTCAGCCGGTTGAGCGCGTCGGCATAGAGAGGCAGGCGCTCCGACTGGTAGACGATCTCGCCGTCAGGCATGATCCCGAGCCATTCCAGGTCCTCGATGATGCCGTCGACATGTTCGGGGCGGCTCCGGCCGGGGTCGATATCCTCGATCCGCAGCAGGAACGTGCCTTCGTGCCGGCGCGCATGATCATGCGCCTGAAGCGCGGAATAAGCGTGGCCGAGATGCAGCCGGCCGGTCGGGCTCGGCGCAAAGCGCGTCACTGTGGAGATCATGGCTCTTGACCGCGAGTCGCGGTTCGTGTTGTCATGAACGAGTCGCGCTTGGCAGCCAAAAGCGTGGCCGAACAAGGAGAAGAAGGCCGCGAAGCGCCGAATTCTCCGAGACGTTGAGTGCGACAGGGTCCGGGGGTGGCGTTTCGGGAGTTCTTCTCCATGAAACGGGAGCGCTGTGCCGGTTCATGTACCATCCTGATCTTATCCGACATCCCGACAGCTGCCCGACATTGGTTCTCAACGCCGATTACACTCCGCTCAGCTATTACCCGCTCAGCCTGTGGCCGTGGCAGACCGCGGTCAAGGCCGTGTTTCTGGAGCGGGTCGACATCGTCGCTAATTATGTGCGCGAGGTGCACAGCCCGACGCGGACGATGCAGATCCCCTCGGTGATCGCGCTCCGCCAATATGTGAAGCCGTCCGAATATCCGGCCTTCACGCGGTTCAACCTGTTCCTCCGCGATCGATTCGTCTGCCAATATTGCGGCGATCCGAGGGAACTCACCTTTGATCATGTCATCCCGCGCGCCCAGGGCGGGCGGACGACCTGGGAGAATGTCGCCGCCGCCTGCGCGCCCTGCAACCTCCGCAAGGGCGGCCGCACTCCCGCCCAAGCTCATATGCAACTGAACCGGCGCCCGATCCGGCCCACCAGCTGGCAGCTGCAGCAGCATGGCCGGCGCTTTCCGCCCAATTACCTTCACGAGACCTGGCGGGACTACCTCTACTGGGACGTCGAGCTCGACGCTTGATTATCCTCCACGCGCTTTCGCGGCCCGGGCCAATGCCGGGGAGGAGTTTGACGTCGCCGGCCCGTCCGCGCGTGAACGTCCGACTTTTGGCACGGGATGGTGCCACCTACCGCCTCAGCCAGTGCACCCGTGCGAAATAGGCGCTGATCGCCAGCGCGATCACGGCGCAGAAGCCGACCACGCCCCAAAAGGCCCAGGGCTCCTCGGCGTAGGGAATGCCGGCCACGTTCATGCCCAACAAGCCGGTGATGAAGGTGAGCGGCAGGAAGATGAGGGCGACGATCGACAGGATC
Organism: Pseudomonadota bacterium; assembly: GCA_030777185.1. Taxonomy (GTDB): domain Bacteria; phylum Pseudomonadota; class Alphaproteobacteria; order Sphingomonadales; family Sphingomonadaceae; genus Allosphingosinicella. Next base: position 882 of record JALYGI010000161.1, on the reverse strand, counting down.
AGCGCGCGCACCTCCATCTGCTCGCCGCGCATGTCGGTGAGCTGCTCGTGCAGCAGAGCCGCGCGCTCGCGCACCGCCTCCAGCTCCTCGGCCATGCGGGAGAAGCGATCGGCCGCCTCACGAATGTGGAGCCGGTCTTCCTCGGCCAGCCAGTCGAAATCGAGATGAGCAAGCGTGACGAGCGCGTCGCGATCGGGCGCGACGAAGCGGCGATAGGTGATCGCTTCGGAGCGGATGCGGGCAATCGTGGCGCGCAGCTTGTAGACCTGGTGCGGCTCAAGATCGGTTTCGGCGTCGTCGAGACTGTCGCCGAGCGCTGCGACCTCGGGATCGAGCTGCTTGGAGATCGCGCGCGCGAAGGCGGCGACGAGATCGCCAGGATCGAGGATCTCTCCGGCCTCCATGAGGGCGAGAACTGGCTTCAACGCCGCGAGCGGCCGGCGCGAGACCGAATTAAGGCGGCCCTGGCGCACCCACATACGGATCGAGACGAGCCGGTCGCTGTCGCTGGTTTCGACCTCGGCAGGTCCACGCAGGTTGACGAGGGCGCCGTTCTCGATGCGGTCGCAGCGCGGGCGGGTCTCTGTCGCGACGAGCGCGTTGGCGGCGACGTCGGGTATGTCGTCCTGGCCTTTCAACGCGGCAAGATCGGCTTCTTCGAGCGTATCGACGTGCAGCCAGATGAAGCCTGATCCCGCATAAGCCGCCACCTCGTCTGAGCTGACCCGGCGCACCGGGCCGTCGCCGACAAGAATGGCGTTGCAGGCCACGTTTAGCGAAGGTCCGCCATGAAGGCGCGCACCGCGGGTCCGACATCCTCGCGTTCGAGGGCGAGCGCGAGATTGGCGATCACGAAGCCGACCTTTTCGCCGCAATCATGAC
>JALYGI010000160.1 GCA_030777185.1 Pseudomonadota bacterium | reverse complement strand
AGCCCTCGCGCGCCCCATTCGCTGTTCGAGGCGGGCGTGCCGATGCTCGGCATCTGCTACGGGCAGCAGCTCATGGCGGAGCAATTGGGCGGCAAGGTCGTCACAGGCGATCACAGCGAGTTCGGCCGCGCCTTTCTGGAAGTGAAGGACGAGTGCCGGCTGTTCGACGGCCTCTGGTCGCCTGGCGAGAAGCACCAGGTGTGGATGAGCCATGGCGACAAGGTGGACGTCATACCGCCCGGGTTCCGCATCGTCGCGCAATCGAGCGGCGCCCCCTTCGCCGCTACTGCCGACGACGAGCGGCGCTTCTACGGCGTGCAGTTCCATCCCGAGGTCGTGCACACGCCGGATGGCGGCAAGCTCATCGCCAATTTCGTCCGGCACGTCTGCGGCCTTGCCGGCGACTGGACCATGGCCGAGTTCCGCGACACCAAGATCGCGGAAATCCGCGCTGAGGTCGGCAAGGGGAGGGTGATCTGCGGCCTTTCCGGAGGCGTCGACAGCGCGGTTGCGGCCGTGCTCATCCATGAAGCGATCGGCGAGCAGCTTACCTGCGTCTTCGTCGATCACGGCCTGATGCGCGCGAATGAAGCCGAACAGGTCGTCAGCCTCTTCCGGGGCAGCTACAACATCCCGCTGGTGCATGTCGACGCCGAGCGGATGTTCCTGGACGGCCTTGCCGGGGTGACCGACCCGGAGGCCAAGCGCAAGTTCATCGGCAAGACCTTCATCAACGTTTTCGAGGAAGAGGCGCGCAAGGTCGGCGGCGCGGATTTCCTGGCGCAGGGCACGCTCTACCCGGACGTGATCGAGAGCGTCAGCTTCACCGGCGGGCCGTCCGTGACGATCAAGAGCCATCATAATGTCGGCGGCCTGCCCGAACGGATGAACATGAAGCTGGTGGAGCCGCTGCGCGAGCTCTTCAAAGACGAGGTGCGTGAGCTCGGCCGCGAGCTCGGACTGCCGGAAGCCTTTGTCGGCCGGCATCCCTTCCCCGGGCCTGGCCTCGCCATTCGCATTCCCGGTGAGGTCACCAAAGAACGCTGCGACATCCTCCGCAAGGCCGATGCTATTTACCTGGAAGAGATTCGCAACGCCGGGCTGTACGACGCCATCTGGCAGGCCTTCGCGGTGCTGCTGCCGGTAAAGACCGTGGGCGTGATGGGTGACGGGCGGACCTACGACAATGTCTGCGGCCTCCGCGCAGTGACCTCCACCGATGGAATGACAGCGGACATCTACCCGTTCGACGCTAGCTTCCTGAGCCGCGTCGCCACCCGCATCATCAACGAAGTGCGCGGCGTCAATCGGGTGGTGTACGATTATACCTCGAAGCCGCCCGGCACGATCGAATGGGAGTGAGGCGAGGGTGATCGGTCTGATGATCGCGCTGCAGGCCGGCGCCATGCCCGCAAACGCCGTGGCGGAGATCAGGGCGATGCGGGCGCAATCCAACGCCGCGATCGCAGCGCACGATTACCGGAAGATGGAGCCGCTGCTGGCGCCGGACTTCACAATCTTGCCGGGCTCGCTCGGCTCGCCGCTCGGCAAGGATCGCTTCGGTGAGCGCCTGAGCGACACGTTCCGGGATCCGACATTCGTCACCTATGTACGAACACCGGGGCGCATCACCGTCAGCAGCTCGGGCAAGCGCGCGGCGGAGATCGGAACCTGGGTTGGGCGCTGGCGCAAGCCCGATGGAGAAATGCGCCTCACCGGCGTCTACCAGGCCATGTGGGTGCCGCTTGGGGGGCGGTGGCGCCTCAAGAATGAAAGCTTCGTCACCTTGCGCTGCTCCGGCAGCCGATCCTGCCCCGACGTGGATTGACGAGAATCCTGCCGGCCAGTGACTGATCCGTTACTCGCCGTCGTCCTTGGCCTGTTTTCCGCGGTGACGCTGGCCGCGGCGAACGTGTCGGTGAAGATGGGAACCGACATCCTCGTAGGCCGGGCGATCCTTTCGGGGAGCTCAGCGCTGCTCGTGCTCCCAGCCATATTCATCGTCCCGCTGCCGGATGCCGCGACTTGGGCGGCGCTCGCGGTCACGCTGCCGGCCCATTACTTTTACCAGATGTGCCTAGTGCGCTCGATGAGCCGCGGAGACCTGTCGCTGGTCTTCCCGGTGATGCGGGGCGCAGCCCCGTTGCTCACGGCTTTCTCGGCGCTCATTTTCCTCAGCGAGGAGCTTTCCGTGCTGGCTTGGTTCGGCTTGGTCGCGGCCACGGTGGCGGTGGTGAGCTTCGCCCTGCCGCCCAAGGGCGTGCAGATCCGCGATCATCCTGACAAGGTCGCGCTCGCCTGGGCGCTGGCGACGGCGCTCGGCGTTTCTCTTTACAATGTCGCGGACGCGCGCGGCGTGCGGATCGCGCCCGACCCGCTCACCTTCATCGCCTGGCTGTTCCTCCTCGATCCGATCGGCGTGGTGACGACGACTTTGGTCGTGCGGCGCAAAGCGCTGGCTGAGGCGCTCAAGATGAGGTGGCGCTACGGCGTTGCCGCGGGCGCGCTGTCGGTCCTCTCCTTCGGCTCGGCGCTTTACGCCTTCAGCCTGATTGAGACCGCCAAGGTCTCGGCGCTCCGCGAGACGTCCGTGGTGTTCGCGGCCGCGATGGGGAGCCTGTTCCTCGGCGAAAGCTTCGGCCGCCGGCGCATCATCGCCGCGATGGTGCTGGCCGCAGGACTCCTCCTGATGCAGTTTGGCGGCTAGCTGGCGGAACCGCGGCCGCAGCGCTAAAAGAAGCAATGTCCACCTATACGCTCGACACCTCGACCAGCCGGGCAAACCCGACCCCGGCTCCCATGCGGCGGCTGACCGTTCCGGCGATTCAAAGCCGCAAGGGCCCGGACCGGAAGACGGATCGGCCGATCGTGATGCTGACCGCCTATACCGCCCGCATGGCGCAGCTGCTCGACCCGCATTGCGACCTGCTGCTGGTGGGGGACAGCTTGGGTCAGGTGATTTACGGCCTCCCAACCACGATTCCGGTAACGATCGAGATGATGTGCGCGCACGGCGCGGCGGTGGTTCGAGGCTCCTACCATTCGGTCGTGGTGATCGACCTTCCGTTCGGCTCTTACGAAGCAAGTCCGCAAAAGGCGTTCGAGACCGCGTCGCGCGTTCTCAAGGAGACCGGCGCCGCTGCGGTGAAGCTCGAAGGGGGCGAAGCCATGGCCGAGACCGTCGCCTTTCTGACCGCTCGCGGCATTCCCGTGGTCGGCCATGTCGGTCTGACGCCGCAGGCGGTGAACGCGCTCGGCGGCTACCGCGCCCGCGGCCGCGACGATGCGGAGGCGAGCAAGATCCTCGCCGACGCGCGCGCCGTGGCGGAGGCGGGCTGCTTCGCGCTGGTCCTTGAAGGGGTGATGGAGGAAATCGCGGGCGAAGCAACGCGCGCCGTCGCCTGCCCGACGATCGGCATCGGGGCTTCCGGGGAGTGCGATGGGCAGGTGCTGGTGACCGAGGACATGCTCGGTCTGTTCGAGCGGACGCCGCGCTTCGTCAAACGCTTCGACGATCTGGCAAGCCGGATCGGCGCCGCCGCCGAAGCTTATGCTTCGGATGTTCGCTCTCGCGCCTTCCCGACTGAAAACCAGCTCTATCGCGGCGCCAAGTAAGAGCCTTTCGCTTCCGCTTTTCAGCCGATAAAGAGCGAACGGGGCAATTCGGGCGTGCTGCCAATCTACCGTTCATCTTCGATCCTGTTTGACAGGAGCGAAGCGGTTTGGTGGAGGGGCCGCGCCGGTCGTGCGGCATCCTCTGCACTTGGAGAATTTTCTTGGCGATCAAGCCTGTCGACAACGAATCCTTCTACCGTGAGGTGGATGAGGAGCTTCGCCGCGAGCAGCTGACGTCGACCTGGAAGCGCCATGGCCTCTGGATCGTGCTCGGCGTGATCCTCCTTCTCGCCGCGATCGGTGGCTTCCTTTTCTGGCAGAACCAGAAAGAGAAGCGCGCCGGGGAGCATGCCGAGACGCTCACCGCCCTGTTCGACGATATCCAGGCGGGCAGGACCAAGGCTGTCCAGCCGAAGCTCGATCAGCTCGCGAAGGAGGGCAGCCCCGGCTATCGCGCCGCCGCCCTCATGACCAAGGCGGATGTCGCCCTCCAGGAAGGCAACGATGCGGCAGCCGTCGCCGCTTTCCAGTCGGTGGCTGACGATGCCGATCTGCCGGCACCCTATCGGGAGCTTGCGCTCATCCGGCGGACCGCCGTTGAATATGACAAGATCCAGCCCGCGGTCGTCATCCAGCGGCTGAAGCCGCTGGCGACCGCCGGAAGCCCGTGGTTCGGCAGCGCCGGGGAGATGGTCGCGCTGGCTTTTTTGAAACAGCAGAAGCCGCAGGAAGCCGCCCGCATTTTCGCCGCAATGGCGAAGGATGAGACGCTTCCGGCAAGTATCAGGTCGCGTTCGGTTCAGATGGCGGGGGCGCTCGGAGTGGACGCGGTGCAGCAAGCGGACGGCAAGGCCGGCGCAACGAAGGAAGTCACCGAATGAAGCGAGTAGTCATCGCCTTGGCAGCCATGAGCCTCCTCGGCGGCTGCGGCGTGTTCAAGTCGTCCAAGCCCAAGACCCCCACGATCGGCGAGCGTATCCCCGTGCTCAGCGCTGAGAGTCGTATTGAGGTCGATCCGGCGCTGGCGGACGTGGCGATCACGCTCCCGCCGGCCCAGGCGAACGCCGATTGGGCGCAGCCGGGTGGAAACGCCTCCAAGTCGATGGGGCATCTTGCCCTTGGCACCTCGCTCAGCCGCGCCTGGACGGCGGATATCGGCGAGGGCAGCCAATCGCGTGCGCGCCTTGCCTCCGCTCCAGTCGTCGCCAACGGGCGCGTCTACACGATCGATACGCAGGCGGTGGTACGAGCGTTCGATGCGCGGACGGGCGCACAGGTTTGGGCGCATGAGGTGGGCGATCCCAAGGATCGCCGCGGCGGCATCAGCTTGTGGACCGGTGAATCGACCGGTGCCCATGGCATCCTGTTCGGTGGCGGCGTGAGCTTCGACAACGGGCGCCTTTACGCCACCAGCGGCCTTGGCGACGTCGAGGCGATCGATGCCGCGACCGGCGCGCAGGTTTGGCGCGTTCGTCCCGCCGGCCCGCTTCGCGGCGCCCCCACGATCGCAAACGAGAATGTCTATGTGATCACGCAGGACAACCAGCTCTTTGCTCTCAATCCTGCCGACGGGAAGGTCCGCTGGAACGCAGCCGGCACGTTCGAAACCTCGGGCGTGTTCGGAGCAGCGGCTCCGGCGGCCGCGCAGGGCACGGTGGTCGCGGGTTTCTCCTCGGGCGAGCTCACCGCCTATCGTTACGAGAATGGCCGCACCGTCTGGCAGGACGCTCTCACCCGCACCAGCATCTCCACCGCGGTGGCGACCATCTCCGACATCGATGCAGAGCCCGTGATCGATCAGGGCCGGGTATACGCGCTTGGCCAGGGCGGACGCATGGTCGCGCTGGAGCTCAACACTGGGCAGCGGATCTGGGAAATCAACGTCGCTGGCATTTCCACTCCCTGGGTGGCGGGCGAATGGATTTTCGCAGTCACCGACCAGGGCCAGCTGATGGCGCTCGCACGCGCGACGGGACGGGTGAAGTGGCTGACGCAGCTTCCTCGCTACCGCGATGAAGAGGACAAAGAAGGCGCGATCAGCTGGGTGGGCCCGGTGCTGGCGGGGGATCGACTGATCGTCGCCAATACACGTGGGCAGATCGTCAACGTCTCGCCGCTGGACGGAACGGTTCAGTCAAGGGTCGAGACCAAGATGTCGATCTCGCTGCCGCTCGTGGTCGCCGGAAGCACGCTCTACGTGCTCCACGATGAAGGGCGGTTGACCGCCTGGCGTTGAGGGGGCAGGTCCGCCAGCCATGGCGAAACTGCCCACCGTCGCGATTGTCGGCCGACCCAATGTCGGCAAATCGACCCTGTTCAACCGGCTTGTCGGAAAGAAGCTCGCGCTCGTTGACGATCGGCCGGGGGTGACCCGCGATCGCCGGGAAGGCGAAGCCGCCCTGCTCGGGCTCGACTTCCGCGTGATCGACACGGCCGGCTACGAGGACGAGGATCCGGAGACGCTGCCGGGCCGCATGCGCGCACAGACCATGGCTGCCGTGCGCGAGGCGGACGCGGCCCTGTTCCTGATCGATGCCCGTGCCGGTGTGACGCCGCTCGACGAGGAGATCGGCCGCTGGCTTCGAAGCGAGAACACGCCGGTGATCATCGCCGCCAACAAGGCGGAAGGACGAGCGGGCGAGGGCGGAATGCTCGAAGCCTATGCGCTCGGCCTGGGCGAGCCGATCGCGATCAGCGCCGAGCATGGTGAGGGTGTGGTTGATCTGTTCGATCAGCTCCGGCCCCATGTTGAACGGGAGCAAGAGGAGGACGAAGCCGAAGCGGAAGGCGATGCGACGCTGAAGCTGGCCATCGTCGGCCGGCCGAATGCGGGCAAATCCACGTTGATCAACCGGATCCTCCAGCAGGAAAGGCTGATCACCGGCCCTGAAGCCGGGATCACGCGCGATTCCATCGCCATCGATTGGGAGTGGCGTTCGCCGGGGGGAGAGGCCCGGCCCGTCCGTCTCATCGATACTGCGGGGATGCGCAAAAGGGCGAAGGTCGAGGACAAGCTTGAAAAGCTGTCGGTGGCCGATGCGCGCAGGGCCGTCGACTTCGCCGAAGTGGTGGTGCTGCTGCTCGACGGCACCCGGGGTCTGGAAGCGCAGGACCTCCGGATCGCGGACAATGTCCTCCAGGAGGGACGGGCGCTGATTGTCGCGATCAACAAATGGGACGTGGTCGAGAATAGCGGCGCCCTGTTCAACGGCATCAAGGCGGCGCTCGATGAGGGGCTCAGCCAGGCGCGGGGCGTTCCCCTGATCACCGTCTCGGGCATGACCGGCAAGGGCATCGACCAGCTGCTCGGCGCTGCCTTCGAAGTGCGCGAGATCTGGTCGAAGCGCGTGTCGACGGGGCAGCTCAATCGCTGGTTCGAGGAGGCGATTGAACGCAATCCGCCGCCGGCTCCGGGAGGCAGAAGGATCAAGCTGCGCTACATCACCCAGGTCAACACGCGGCCGCCGAGCTTTGTCCTGTTCGGAACGCGGGTGGACCAGCTTCCCGACTCGTACCTCCGCTACCTGGTCAACGGAATCCGCAAGGAGCTCGGCTTCGGCGCGGTTCCCGTCCGGCTCCAGGCGCGGGCCTCGCGTAACCCCTTCGACACGTGAGCGCGCCGCCACGGATCGTCGATGCCCGCGGCATGCTCTGTCCTTGGCCCGTCCTGAGGCTCAGCCGCGCCGCCCGCGAGCTGCCCGACGCCGGCACGATTCGGATTCTCGCCGACGATCCCGCCGCGCCGCGCGAGCTTGCCCTGCTCTGCGCCGAACGTGGCTGGAAATTCAGCACCGCTTTGGACCAAGATGCCGCCTTCGACGTGCTCATCGGCTGAACCGTATACCCGCTGTTTACTCGGCCGCGCTATGAGTGGCCGGTGGAACAGTGGACATTGAAGGGATCGGACCTTGGATAATGGATCCGACGGCATCGTAGATTGGGGCATCTTCGCCCGGACCCGGAGTGAGCTGGGGCCGGGCTTCGTGCGCATTCTCGGTTACTTCCGGGAGGACGGCGAAAAGTCGATCGCGAAGATCGAGGAAGCGATGCACCGCCGCGATGCCGCCGCCCTGGTGGTGCCCTCACACACGCTGAAGTCCGAGGCCCGCCAGTTCGGCGCCGAACCGCTTGGGGAGCTCGCGGAGGAGATCGAGTTCACCGCCCGCCGCTCCGTGGAGGCGCGGATGTTTCCGGATGAGCTCATCCCGCAGGTCGCGAAGCTGCGTCCGCTCTACCTGCAGACGATGGAGCTGTTCGAAAAGGAAGCCAATCCGCTCGCGCAGCGCCGCCCGGTCTTCGGCCGGGCCGCCGGCAACCAGGAATTCGGCCGCCTCTGATCAGGCGGCGGGAAGTGACCGCCGCATCGGCTGGGCGCCGCCACGCGCAAGCGTCCGCCAAAGCCACTCCAAAGGCCCATAGCGATAACGCTCCAGCCAAGGTTTCGACCAGAGCAGCATCACCGCCCACATCGCGACCACCACCAGCCACAGCTCGGCGCGCTGCATCGTGCCGTAGAAGCCGAGGCCGTAGCCGTAGAAGAAAATGGTCATGAGGATGCTGGTGCCAAGGTAGTTGCTGAAGGCGGCGCGGCCAGCCGCCGCGATGCGCTCCACAAGCGCGCCGCCTTGCCGCGTCAGGATGATAATCAGCGCCGCTGTCGCGACCACCATCAGCGGCCGGAACGGGACAGTGGCAGCCATCACGACCGCGAACACCATCGGCACGCTGAAGCCATCATTGGCGAGGATCCAGGCCAGAAAGCCATAAGCGGGGATGCCGATTCCAAAACCGATCAGCGCCGCTTTCCGGTAGGCGGCAGGGCGCCAGCTGCCCCGGAGGAACCCGTTCTTCAGCGCGACCATGCCGAACAGGAAATAAGCGAGCGTCTCCCAACCGAACATGAAGAGCCCTTTGACCGGTGCGAAGGCGTGCTCCTCCAGCCGATGAGCAACGATGAGGCCGTAGCCTCCTCGGTGGGTAGCGAGATCCTTAGCCAAGTGCTGCCCGGTGAGAACACCGAACTCGCGGTTCAAACCCTGCCATTCGGCCACCAGCTCGGCGGTCGCACCCGGCGCCATCGCTGCTGCCCGCAGGTGAAAGGCTCCCGCAGCGAGGCCGGCGAAGATGAGCAACTGCACGACCAGAAGAGCGATGCCCCAGCGGATCAGGGCGCGGGGAGACAGGTTGCGGAAAAACCAAGCGATCATCCCCACAAGGGCATAACCCGTGAGAATGTCGCCGAACCAGATCAAATAAAGGTGAATGAGCCCGAAGGCGAGCAGCCAGAGCATGCGCCTGAAGTGTATCGAGGAAGCTGGCTCGCCCTTGGCCGTCGCCTTTTCGATCACGAGCAGCATGCTCGCGCCGAACAGGAAGGAGAAAAGGCCGCGCATCTTCCCGTCGATGAGGATGAAGCTGAACGCCCAGGAGATCATGTCCGCGGTGCCCGGCGCGCCAAAAGCGACGGGATTCATGTAGGCCTGGAACGGCATGGCGAAGGCGACGATGTTCATCGCCAATATGCCCATCACGGCGACCCCCCGCACGATGTCGAGCGTGGCAATGCGCGGCGACGGTTCGTCCACTGCGGTCATCTCGGCCCCCCCGAAACGAGAACGGTTCGGCATAGTGCAAATGCTCGCCCGACGAAAGCGGGGAGACCGCCGGTTCAGGCCTCGCTGGGCTTCGACTGCAGCTGGATGTAGTTTTCCAAGCCCATCCGGCTGATCATCTCGAACTGCCGTTCGATCGTGTCGACATGCTCCTCCTCGTTCTGGAGTATCTCGGCGAACAGGTCCCGGCTGACATAGTCGCGCACGCTTTCGCAATGCTGGATGGCGCCGCGAAGCTGGACAAGAGCCTCCATCTCGAGCTCGAGATCGGCGCGGAGGATTTCCTCCACCGTCTCGCCGATGCGCAGCCGCCCCAGCATCTGGAAATTGGGAATGCCGTTGAAGAAGAGGATGCGCTCGGACAGCCGATCGGCATGCTTCATCTCGTCGATGGATTCGTGGCGCTCGAACTGCGCAAGGCGGTGCACGCCCCAATTGTCGAGCATGCGGTAGTGGAGCCAATATTGATTGACCGCGGTAAGCTCGTTCCTGAGCGCCTCGTTCAACAGCTCTATGACGCGGTCGTCACCCTTCATTTCGGGTCCTCCTATTGGAGGCTAGATAACCGATATTGGTGACGAATAGAACAAAAAACGGCGGAAATCTGCGAAAAATCAGCTGCTCTTGCTAGGCAGTCGCACGCTCGGCGGCGATGATGTCGCGTGCGAATGAGAAGCATTGGCCGCAGCGCGGTTTCTTGCCGAAGCAGCGATAGGCGCTGGTCGGGCAGGAGGCGCCGTCGCGCGCCGCTTTGCGCACCTCGGTCTCTCGAATCGCGTTACAGATGCAAACGATCATGGTGATCGGATGTATCGCTAATGCGATTAAGTCGCAATAGCCTATTGCCGCCGTTCCTTTCGGATCATCAGCTTTAATCCCGACCATGTTGCATCAACGGCACAGACCTTCACGTCGACGAGGCCGAGCGGGAGGATCACCTCCCGGATCGTGTCTTCGCTGATGTCGGTGGGCAGTTTCGATGCTTTCTTGGGCCACGAGATCCAGATGAAGCCCGCGCGGGCAAGCAGGGGCAGGAGCCGCTGAACTGCCGCCTCGAGAGCAAGACGGGAGGTGACGAAAATATGGGCCGCGTCGATTGGAGCTTCGGCGGCGTCGAGCAATTCAAGCGCCAAGCCGCTCTTCTCGATCTCGGACCTGACGCCGTCCGGCACATTCTCCCACCAGACACGCTGCCCGTCCTTCAGCGACAGCTTCTTGGCGAGCGGGGTGCCTGAGTATCCGGGCACCTCAAGCCCCCGACGTCACCAAGGGCCACCGAGGGCAATCCTCACTCGGATCGATGGCCGCCATCAGGCGACCTGAAGCTCTTTGCCCATCAGGCGCGGGAAGAAGCCTTCATGGGCGCGGCGGAGGTCTTCCAGCGGAACGGCGTCTCCGGCGACATGGAGGGAGGATCCTCCGGTCGTTCCGACGCGAGTGACAGGCACCTCTCGCTGCTCGCCCAACCCATCACCGCGCGCCGTCACCACGTAGCGCGCCTGGTCCTCCCCGAAAGCCGCTGCCGCATCGACAAGGCCATCGAGCCGGGCTCCGATCCCGCCGGCCAGCGCCATCTCCGCGATGGCAACGAGCAGCCCCCCGTCTGCGACATCGTGCACGGCCGTCGCCTTTCCACTGGCGATCAGCTCCCGAACGAACTCGCCCGCGGCCCTCTCCTGCTGGAGATCGACAGGCGGGGAGGGGCCGTCCTCGCGCCCGGCGATATCGCGAAGCCAGAGCGATTGGCCGAGATGGCCTTGGGCCGGTCCGATCACGAAAATCGCCTCGTCTTCAGCCTTGAACGCAATGGTCGCCGATTTCCGCCAGTCCTGGAGCAGGCCGATGCCGCCAATGGCAGGGGTGGGAAGAATGGCGCTGCCGGTGCCGTCCTCGCCTTTCGTTTCATTGTAGAGGCTGACATTGCCGGACACGATCGGGAAGTCGAGCGCTTTGCACGCTTCGGCCATCCCTTGGATGCAGCCGACGAACTGCCCCATGATCTCCGGGCGTTGCGGGTTGCCGAAATTCATGCAGTCGGTGGTGGCAAGCGGAAGCGCCCCGACCGCCGAGAGGTTGCGGTAGCATTCGGCGATCGCCTGCTTCCCGCCCTCATAAGGATCGGCATAGCAATAGCGGGGGGTGACATCGGTCGAGATTGCCAGCGCCTTTTGAGTGCCGTGGACGCGCACCACGGCGGCGTCGCCGCCTGGGCGCTGGACCGTGTCGGCGCCGACCATGTGATCATATTGCTCCCAAATCCAGCGCCGGCTGGCGAGATCGGGAGAAGCCATGAGCTTGAGGAGATCGGCGGCGATGCCCGTGCTTTCCGGCACGTCCGTCAACGGCGCGGGCTTCGGCGTCGCTACCCAGGCGCGGTCGTAGCAGGGCGCGTCATCGGCGAGCGGAGCGAGCGGGATGTCGGCGGCCACTTCGCCGTTGAACGTCAGGACCATGTGCCCGGTATCTGTAACCCGGCCGATGACCGCAAAGTCCAGCTCCCACTTGCGGAAGATCGCCTCGGCCTCGGCTTCACGGCCCGGCTTCAGCACCATCAGCATCCGTTCCTGCGATTCCGAGAGCATCATCTCATAGGGAGTCATCCCTTCTTCGCGGCAGGGCACTGCATTCATGTCGAGCTCGATGCCCACGCCGCCCTTGGACGCCATCTCGACCGAAGAGGACGTAAGGCCGGCGGCGCCCATGTCCTGGATGGCGACGATTGCGTCCGACGCCATCAGCTCGAGGCAGGCCTCGATCAGCAGCTTCTCGGTGAACGGGTCGCCGACCTGGACGGTGGGGCGCTTCTCTTCGGAATCTTCGGAGAAGTCCGCCGACGCCATGGTCGCGCCGTGAATGCCGTCGCGTCCCGTCTTGGAGCCGACATAGACGATCGGATTGCCGACGCCGGAGGCGGCCGAATAGAAGATCTTGCTTTGCTCGGCGATGCCAACCGTCATCGCATTGACAAGGATGTTGCCGTCATAGGCGCTGTGGAAATTCACCTCCCCGCCGACTGTGGGGACTCCGACACAATTTCCGTAGCCGCCGATGCCGGAGACGACGCCGGCAATGAGGTGCTTCATCTTCGGATGGTCGGGGCGCCCGAAGCGCAATGCATTCATGTTCGCGATCGGACGTGCGCCCATGGTGAAGACGTCGCGCAATATGCCACCGACGCCGGTCGCCGCGCCCTGATACGGCTCGATGTAGCTGGGGTGGTTGTGGCTTTCCATCTTGAAGATGGCGGCCTGACCGTCGCCGATATCGACCACCCCCGCATTCTCGCCGGGACCGCAGATTACTTGGGGGCCGCTTGTCGGCAGCTTCTTCAGGTGGATGCGCGAGCTTTTGTAGCTGCAATGCTCGGACCACATGACCGAGAAGATGCCGAGTTCGGTGAGGTTTGGCTCGCGGCCCATGGCATGGAGGACGCGCTCATATTCTTCAGGAGAAAGGCCGTGCTCGGCGACGATTTCGGGCGTGATGCGGGTGGACATGAGCGGCCTCTATTCGATCAATTTCACTTTGTCGAAGGGGCGCCGAGAGTGTATGGATGATCATGCTTTGTTCTCATCAAGAAGGAGGCAGATCATGGCCGCAAGGGCAATTCCGGAAGGCTATCATAGCGTTACCCCCTATCTGATCGTCGACGGCGCGGAGGAGGCGATTCGCTTTTACGAGCGGGCATTCGGTGCAACCGAAATGCTGAGGCTGCCGATGGGCGGCAAGATCGGCCATGCCGAGGTGAAGATCGGCGACAGCATGGTCATGCTTTCCGATGAATGGCCGGATTATGGCAAGCTTGGACCCACCTCACGGGGCGGGGCGACCAGCAGCCTGATGATCTATCTCGAGGATGTCGACGCGGCATTCGAGCGGGCGGTCGCCGCGGGCGCCACGGTCGAGCGGCCGGTCGAGGATCAATTTTACGGCGATCGGTCCGGGACGGTTACCGATCCGTTCGGCCATAGCTGGACACTTTCGACCCATGTCGAGGACGTGGCCGAGGACGAGATGCAGCGGCGGATGGCGGAATTTTCAAAGCAGGCGGAGGCTGAGCCCGCCTGATCATGAAAAAGGCCGGCCGGAGCGAGTTCCGGCCGGCTCTTGAAGAGACCTCGCGAGCTGGAGAGCGGCTCAGGCCTTGCAGGTCAGCGTGCCCGCGTCGGGCGAGTTGTAGGTGACGCTGTTGCCGGTGACGGTGAGCGAGAAGCCTTCTGAAACGAATGGCTGGCCCGGCGCCGGCGCCTTCAGCGTGGCGACTGGCGGCTCTTCCTGCTTGTCGCGCACCATGGCAGTCACGTTGTCGGTCAGATAGGTGACATGGACGAGGCTGTTGTCCTTGCAGCGATAGCTTTTCGCTTCCTTGATCGCCGGCGGAAGTTCCACGGGCGCAGCCTTGGCGAGCTCGTCCTTCATGGGATCGGGATTGGTGTCGACAACCTCCGGCTCATTGCTGCAGGCGGAGAGGAGGAGGGAGGCCGCAACGGAGGCGGCGAAAAATCTGATGTTTTGCATGTTCGCCCATTTGCGACTGTGCGCGGCGCCGTCAAGGAATTTGTTAACGAATGCGCCGGCGGCGACGCGAGTCATTCGGGGAGCTCGCTCGGAGGTTCGACAAAAGCCACGCGCCCCGTTAGTCTTGCCCGTTCTGAACGCGGGATTGCGGGGATTTTTGGCGGGATGCATCGTGTTCGCATCGGCTTGACCGGATTGGCTTTTGTGTTTGTGCTCGTCTTGCTGGCGGCGATCTTCACCAGCCCGAGCGAGGAGCAGCCGATCACCGCCAATATGATCGAGCAGCAGCTGAGGCCCGGCGCGATGCCGTTGAACCAGTCCGCGTCCGAGCCCAAGGAACCCCTTGCTGAACTGGGCGTAGCGCCCGGCAATGCCGATTCCAATACAGGCGCCGGAGCGGCCCCTCAGCCAACGACCGACCGCTGAGCGGCGAACCGCCTCGCCCGCTGCTCTCGCAGCGGCGGGCGCGGCTTATGCGTCCGCCGAACTCGTCGTCGGATTGCTGATCGGCCGCTTCTTCAACCTCGGCCGCGCTGAGGCTCTCCTCTTCTTCGCGCTGCGGCCTTGGCTGCTGCTCGCCGCCGCTTCGCTGGCCGCGCATTTGCCTTTGCGTGAGCGGATCGCGCTTTATGGGGCCGCTTTGCTCCTGGCCATGATCAGCCAGACCCTGTTTCTCGCGGCTCTCGGCGCCTCGAACCCGCTGCCGGATGCGGCGAGGGGGCTGCTCGCCGGTGCGTTGCTGATCCTGACCATCGACCTCATCATCCAGCTCGGGCGCCGCTTTCTCCGCCGGCTTGGCCCGGCGCTGGGGGCCGCAGCGGTGGTGATGCTGTTCCTCCTGCCCGGCGGCCTAGGGCCTTATGAAGCCGTCGTCATGGCGGGCGCCGGGCGCACCGAGGCCGCGGAGAAGCCCGATCTGATGCTTCTGACTGCGCTGCCGCTCGTCTGGGGCGAACTCGGACCCCTGGACGCGAGTTCCAGGCCCGCGGCGGCCTTCAAGTCC
>JALYGI010000159.1 GCA_030777185.1 Pseudomonadota bacterium | reverse complement strand
GGCTTCAGCGCGCCTGCTGCTGACAAGCCCAGGAACACGTCCGCCCCGTGGAGCGCCTCTTCGAGCGTGCGTCGATCGGTATTCACCGCATGGGCCGACTTCCATTGGTCGAGCCCCTCGCGGCCCTGCCAAATCACGCCCTTGCGATCGCACATGATCACATGGTCGTGGCGCACGCCCATCGCCTTGATCAGCTCGGTGCAGGCAATCGCCGCGGCCCCGGCGCCGTTCACCACGACCCGGATATCGCTGAGCTCGCGCCCGGTCAGGTAGCAGGCGTTGATGAGGCCCGCGGCGGTGATGATCGCCGTGCCGTGCTGGTCGTCGTGGAAGACGGGGATGTTCATCCGCTCCTTCAGCGTCTGCTCGATGATGAAGCAGGCCGGAGCGCCGATATCCTCCAGGTTGATGCCGCCGAAGCTCGGCTCCAGCAGCGCGACCGCGTTGATGAACGCGTCCGTATCCTCGGTGGCGACTTCGAGATCGATCGAATCGACATCGGCGAAGCGCTTGAACAGCACCGCCTTGCCTTCCATCACCGGCTTGGAGGCGAGCGCGCCGAGATTACCAAGCCCGAGGATCGCCGTGCCGTTGGAGATGACGGCAACCAGATTGCCCTTGGCGGTGTAATCATAAGCCGTCGCCGGGTCAGCGGCGATCGCGCGGACCGGAACCGCGACTCCGGGGGAATAGGCAAGGCTGAGGTCGCGCTGCGTCGCCATCGGCTTGGAGGCGATGATCTCGATCTTGCCGGGACGGCCCTGCGAGTGGAAATCGAGCGCTTCCTGCTCCGAAAAACGGACGCTGCTGCCTTCGCTCATCGAGTCTCTCCCCCTTTTTCTTTTAGGCTCTAGGACCTGATCGGCTGAGGTGGAAGCGGTACGCGCTTCCGCCAAAGGCGTGAATCAGGTCCTTTTGCTATGGTTGAGACCTTGATTCACGGATCAGGCTGGTAGGCCTGATCCGATCAAGGTCTAGGACTCAATTCCCAACCGCTGCAAGCAGAAGCCGGTTTCGCGGCCTGACTCGAACCTCTATCGCTTCACCGATGGCAACCAGCGTCAAACCAGATCCGGCACCTGAGCCGGCGGGCACCCATCGCACGGGTCCGGTTGGAAGCCCGACGCCGATGATGGCGCAATATCTTGCGCTGAAGGCGGAGGTCCAGGATTGCCTGCTCTTCTACCGGATGGGCGATTTCTTCGAGCTCTTCTTCGAAGACGCCAAGGCCGCCGCGGCCTGCCTCGACATCGCGCTCACCGCCCGCGGCGAGCATGAGGGCGAGCCGATCCCGATGTGCGGTGTGCCGATCCACGCGGCCGAAGCCTATCTCGCGCGCCTCATCAAGGCCGGCCATCGAGTCGCCATCGCCGAGCAGACGGAAAGCCCGGCCGAGGCCAAGAAGCGCGGCTCCAAATCCGTGGTGAGCCGCGCGATCGTGCGAGTCGTCACGGCGGGGACGCTAACCGAGGAAGCCTTGCTCGAAGCGCGCGCCGCCAACTGGCTGGTGGCGACCGCCAGGGTCGGCGACCGCTGCGGGATCGCGGCGGCCGACATCTCGACGGGCAAGTTTGAGCTCTGCTCCGTCTCGCCTGCCACGCTCGATGCGGAGCTCGCCCGGCTCGATGCGGCCGAGATCGTCAGCCCCGAGCCGTTTCCAGGCTGGCCGGTGCAGCAGCGCCGGGCCGGGTTCGACAGCATCGCAGCCGAACGGCGTTTGAGGGACCGGTTCGGAGTCGCCACGCTTGACGGTTTCGGCCAATTCGACCGCGCCGCCCTCGCCGCGGCGGGCGGCCTGCTCACCTATCTCGACGAAGTCGCACGCGAATCGCTCCCCTTCCTTCAGCCCCCGATCGGCCGCGCCTCCGACGCGCACATGATGATCGACGCGGCGACCCGCGAGAGCCTCGAGATCACGATCTCCTCTGCGGGCTCGCGGCCCGGCAGCCTGCTGGCCTCGGTCGACCGCACCGTCACCGGCGCCGGCGCGCGGCTGCTCGCCGCCGACATCGGCGCGCCGCTGCTGGATCGGGCCGCGATCGAGGCCCGGCTCGATCTCGTCACCCTTTTCGAGCGCGATCCCGGCGCCCGCGACTGGCTTCGGCGCCAGTTGAGGGCGCTGCCGGACATCGGCCGCGCCATCGGCCGCATTGCCGCCGGCCGCGGGAGCCCACGCGATCTCGGCCAGCTTCGCGACGGCCTCGCCGAAGCACGGCGCCTTCACGACCGGCTTGGCACGCTCGCCCCTCAGCCGCCGCTCCTTGCCGAGCTGCTGCCAAGCCTGGTCGGGCATGGTGCGCTGGTGGACCTCTTGTCCCGGGCCCTCGTTCCATCGCCGCCAATCGATGCCGCGCAAGGCGGCTATATCGCGGAAGGCTATGACGCCGCGCTCGACGAGCTTCGCTCCGCGGGAGGCGAAGGGCGGCGTGCAATTGCCGCGCTTGAAGCACGCTATCGCCAGCAGACCGGCATCCCTTCCCTCAAGATTCGCCACAACGGCGTTCTCGGCTATCATATCGAAGTGCCGGCGAAGAATGCCGACAGGCTGATGTCCGCGGATTCGGGCTTTACCCACCGGCAGACGCTCGCCGGCGTCGTCCGATTCAATGCGCCCGATCTGCACGAACAGGCGCTGCGGGTCGGCCAGGCGGGCGCCCATGCGCTGACGGCGGAAGCGGCGCACCTGGAGGAGCTCACCAGCGAGGCGCTGGCGCGCGCAATCGCCATCGCAGGCGCAGCCGACGCCCTCGCGCGCCTCGACGTCGCGGCGGGCCTCGCCGAACGCGCGGCCGAGGGCGGATGGTCCCGGCCCGGCTTCGTCGCCCATAGCTGCTTCGAGGTGGAATGCGGCCGCCATCCCGTGGTCGAGGATGCACTGCGGGCAAGCGGCGGCCGCTTCGTCGCCAACGATTGCCGGCTGTCGGAAGACAATCGGCTCTGGCTGGTCACCGGGCCCAATATGGGCGGCAAGTCCACGTTCCTGCGTCAGAACGCGCTGATCGCCTTGCTCGCCCAGGCGGGCTCCTATGTTCCGGCTACGAGCGCGACCTTGGGCCTGGTCGATCGCCTGTTCAGCCGCGTCGGCGCGTCCGACAATCTCGCCCGAGGCCGTTCCACCTTCATGGTTGAGATGGTGGAGACCGCAGCGATCCTCGCGCAGGCGACCGCCCGCAGCCTCGTCATCCTCGACGAGGTCGGCCGTGGCACCTCTACTTATGACGGGCTTGCGATCGCCTGGGCGGTGGTCGAAGCGATCCACGACCGCAATCGATGCCGCTGCCTGTTCGCAACCCACTATCACGAGCTCACCCGGCTCGCGGAGCGGCTCGATGCCCTTTCCCTCCACCATGTCCGCGCACGCGAATGGAAGGGTGACCTCGTTTTGTTGCACGAAGTCACCAAGGGACCGGCCGACCGGAGCTACGGCCTGGCGGTGGCGAAGCTCGCCGGCCTCCCCCCGCCGGTTCTCGCTCGTGCCCGCTCGGTGCTTTCGAAGCTCGAGGAGGGCCGCGCCGCGACTGGCGGCATCGCCGCCGGCCTCGACGATCTCCCGCTCTTCGCCGCGGCGGCGAAGGAAGCAGCCGAAGCCGCATGTGATCCGCTGCACGCCGCCCTTGCCGAAGTGGACGTGGATGCCTTGAGTCCGCGCGAGGCGCTGGACCTCGTCTACCGCCTCAAACGTCTGGCGGCCGAGCAAACGGAACCCTAAGTTCAGCGCAATGCCGAACCGTTTCGAAAGCATCGCCAACCGCCGAGCGATCATCGACCGGCGGACGCTCGCCGATGCGCTGGCGGCGCTCGGCGGCGAGGGAGGCGACATCCGCGTGCCCGCCACGCGACTGCTCAAGGACGCGCTCGACGCTGGCCGCGCCGAGATCGCGCGGCGGCTCGTGGAGAAGCCTTATGCCGGCACCGAGACGGCCTTGGCCTACGCCTTCCTCACCGATCAGATCCTCCGCCTCGTCTATGATGTCGCCACCCTGCAGCTCTATCCGCTGAGCAATCCCACCGCGTCCGAGCGGCTGCTGCTGATGGCGGTCGGCGGCTACGGGCGGGGCGAGATGGCGCTCCACTCGGACGTCGACATCGCCTTCGTGACGCCCTGGAAGCCGACGAGCTGGACCGAGCAGACGGTCGAGGCGATGCTCTACATGCTTTGGGATCTGGGGCTGAAGGTCG
>JALYGI010000158.1 GCA_030777185.1 Pseudomonadota bacterium | reverse complement strand
TCAGGGCGGTCTCGACGAGGGCGAGGACGAAGTCGCCGGCGCGCTTCGCGAGCTCGAGGAGGAGACCGGCATCCGCCCGAAGCATGTCGAGATCGTCACGCGCCACCCGGAAGCACTTTATTACGATCTCCCGGACGACCTACTCGGCAAGATCTGGAAGGGTAAATGGCGCGGCCAGCGCCAGACCTGGTTCCTTTGCCGCTTCACCGGCAGCGACGCGGACGTGAACATCGACACGCCCGAGCCAGAATTCCGCGCCTGGAAATGGGCCGATCCGCAAGAGCTTCCCGCCATGATCGTCCCCTTCAAGCGTAAGCTTTACGAGGACCTCCTCACCGCCTTTTCGGCTTGGCTGTAGGTCGACGCAGCCGGCCTAAGGTGGGAATAGCTCACGAATACCGGCTTTCCGCCGGTCGTGGACCTCCAGCTCCAAGAGCCTCGCTGTGGCCCTGCGCACCTTATTGACATAGCTACAACAAGTGTAGAGCTTTCCCGATTGGGAAGTGTTGATAATAGCGGGGGCAGTCAAGATGAGGGCACCACTCACCGTCACTATTTTAATTGTGGGCCTGTCATTGCAGGCCTGCTCCTCCCGACCTCGCGAATTCAGTCCGGCGCTTGCCACGGCCCCCGCAGACCAAAGCAGCTTCCAGGCAGCTTTCTCGGAATGCCGCCAGCTGATGGTGGACGGCAAGTTGAACACACATGGTCAGTTGGCGTCGGGGGGAGCCGGAGCGGCCGTCGGTGCCACCACTGCTGCCGTGGGCGGCACGGCCGCCGCGGTGGCTGGCGGCTGGACCGGTGTGGCGGTCGCGTCGGCGACCGTTGTCCTCCTCCCTTTCGCAGCGGTTGCCGGGGCCTGGCGGATGGCGAAATCCAAGAAGAACAAGAAAGAGAAAGCGATCCAGCAGGCAATGGCGGGATGCCTTACCGGACAGGGCTATCCGGTCGTGGGCTGGGAGCCAGCTTCAGGGAAAACATCTCAGGCTGCGGGAGAGACGACGCGGCGCGACTGACGGAGACCAATCCCCGAGAGCTGACGAACAGAAGGTAGCTGGCAAGGCAAGCTCCACCCATGGCAGGCGGTGTGGCGCTCGTCCAAATCGTCGGCTAAGGCGGCCGGCATGCGGGGAGTAACCGGGGAAGAACAGGCGGTGCTGGAGCGTGCGGCGGCCGCGCCGATGCTTGATCAGGTCCAGGCCTGGGCGGCGGTGAACAGCGGCTCGCGCAACCTTGCGGGGCTTGGCCAGATGGCCGCCATCTATGCCGATGCCTTTGCCGGTCTTCCCGGAGAGGTCCGATTGCTGGAGCCTTCGCCGGTCGAAGCGATGGAGCCGAGCGGCGCGCTGAAGCCGCTCGCCCACGGCCGAAACCTTCATCTGCGCGTCCGGCCGGACGCGCCGGCGCAGCTGCTCTTCACCGGGCATATGGACACCGTCTACGGCGCCGACCACCCCTTCCAGCAGGTGACCTGGCGGGAAAAAGGCGTGCTCGGCGGCCCAGGAGTGGCCGACATGAAAGGCGGCATCGCGGTGCTGCTCGCGGCCCTGGAGGCGATCGAGAGTTCAGGCGCTGGACAAGCCTTTGGCTACGAGGTGGTGATCAACAGCGACGAGGAAGTCGGCTCGCCGGGATCGGCGGCGCTGATCGCCGAGGCGGCACGGGGCAAGAAAGCCGCACTCACCTACGAGCCCGCCGCCCTCCCCGACGGCACGCTCGCAGGCGCGCGGCCGGGAAGCGGCAACTTCTCGATTCTGATCGAAGGGCGGAGCGCTCATGCCGGCCGCAACCCGGAGGAGGGCCGCAATGCGGTCGTCGCCGCCGCGGACCTGACGCTGCGCCTCGCGCGCGCCAGAACGCCCTCGCTTTCCGTCAATCCTGCGCGCATCGAGGGCGGCGGACCCAACAATGTGGTGCCGGATCACGCCATCCTGCGCATCAACATGCGGCCGCAGACGGCGGAGGAGCAATTGCGGGCGCAGCAAATTCTCGAGAAGGCTGTCGAACAAGTGTCGGCTGAGCACGAGGTCGGCGTCACGATGCATGGCGGCTTCGCGCGGCCGCCGAAGCCCCTCGACGCACGGGCCGAACAGCTGTTTTCGCTCGTGCGCCGATGCGGTGCCGATCTCGGCCAGGAGATCGGCTGGCGCGCCACCGGCGGCGTCTGCGACGGCAACAACATCGCCGCCTGCGGCGTGCCCGTCGTGGACACGATGGGGGTGCGCGGCGGTGCCATCCATTCGCCGCAAGAATATCTGATCGTGGAAAGCCTGGCTGAGCGTGCGCAGCTTTCCGCCCTCGTAATTCTGCGTCTCGCCTCCGGAGCAAGTTTGTGAGCTTTCGCGTCCGCCCTGCCA
>JALYGI010000157.1 GCA_030777185.1 Pseudomonadota bacterium | reverse complement strand
TGAACGGGCGCTGCGTCATCGACGAGCGCTCATATTTCATATTGTCGCGGAGGTAGTCGAAGCCGAATTCGTTGTTCGTGCCGTAGGTGATATCGGACGCGTAGGCGGCCCGGCGCTGCTGGTCGGACAGGTTCGGCACGATCACGCCCACGGTGAGGCCGAGGAAACGATAAACCTGTCCCATCCAATCCGCGTCGCGGCGGGCGAGATAGTCGTTCACCGTGACGACGTGAACGCCCTTGCCTTCGAGGGCATTCAGGTAGGTGGCGAGCGTCGCCACCAGGGTCTTGCCCTCACCGGTCCTCATCTCGGCAATCGACCCGCGATGAAGGACGATGCCGCCGATCATCTGGACGTCGTAATGGCGCTGGCCAAGCGTGCGCTTGGCGGCCTCGCGAACGGTTGCGAACGCCTCCGGAAGAAGCTCGTCCAGCGTCTGGCCGCTCTCGAGGCGCTGCCGGAAGATTACCGTCTGCTGCCGGAGCTCCTCGTCGGTCATGGCCGAGATGGTCGGCTCGAAGCCGTTGATCCGATCCACGATCTTCTGGAGAGACCGGACGTAGCGATCGTTGGCCGATCCGAAAATAGACTTGGCAAATCCGCCAAACATGAGCGTTCCTGTCGCTAGAAAGAAGAGGGGCCTGACCCTCTGCAGCCAAGGCTGCGCCCCCGCACCTTATGTCCGAGGCGATGTAGGGTTGGCCCCAAGTCAAGTCAATTGACGGGGATACTGCCGGACCTTAGCCGAACAGCCCATGAATACGGCGATATCAGGCGGCTGCGCCTGCGGTGAGGTCCGATACGAACTGAAGAGCCGGCCCTATGACGCCGGCTGGTGCCATTGTCGCACCTGCCAGCTCAATTCAGGCTCCCCTGCAATGGTGTTCGCAAGCGTGCCTGCTCAGGATTTCGTCTTCACGAAGGGCGCGGACAAGCTCAGGACCTTCAAATCAAGCAGCTTCGGTCATCGAACCTTTTGCGGCGAATGCGGCACGCCCTTACTGATGAAGGTCGACGACCAGCCGGACACCGTCGACTTCAGCGTTGCAACGCTGGATGAGCCGGACGCGGTCGCGCCGGGCTTCCACATCTTTTACGCAAGCCACATCGCCTGGTTCGAACCTGCCGACACCCTCCCGCGGCACGACCGCTTCAGGCCACCTGTTGATACACGCGCCTAGAAGGGACCAAGCCGCCGGGTCGAGGCTGACCCGCTCGTCATCGCGGGCGAAGCTTCGTCGCGACGCTGCTAAGAGTGGCAGAGTTTAAAGCTGGCCCTCCAGCCAGCTCTGCAGCGCGCTTTTGGGCGCGGCACCGACCTTGGTCGCGGCGGGCTGGCCGTTCTTGAACAGGATCATGGTGGGGATCCCGCGCACGCCATATTTCGCGGGCGCGTCCGGGTTGTCGTCGATGTTGAGCTTCGCGACGGTGACCCGCTCGCCCATCTCCTTTGAAATCTCCTCGAGTGCCGGAGCGATCATCCGGCAGGGGCTGCACCATTCCGCCCAGAAATCGACGAGCACGGGGCCCGACGCGCTGATCACATCCTGCTGGAAGCTGCTGTCGGTAACGGTCTTGGTGGCCAATTCGAGTCTCCTTGGAAGTCGATCCTCCATGTAGGCACTGGACTGCGGCGCCTCAAGCGCCGGCCCGGATGGGGTGCGGCATGTGAGGCAGCAGCAATTCCCGGGGCAGTGGGTGCAGCACCGGGCCGGCGGTGTAAAGCAGGGCGGCCTCTATCCTGCGGTCCGGAAAGATCACCTCCAGCGCGGCATGGTAGGCCGCCATCTGCCGGAGGTGAGAAACGGGGATATCGACAGGGCTGGCGGGAACCGCCCTCCCGGTCTTGAAGTCGACCAAGCGTACTGCCCGGTCTGCGACGAGGAGCCGGTCGACGGTGCCAGTGATGACCGAGCCGTCGGGTGTCACTGCGGCGATGGGAGCTTCGGCGAGCGCTTCGGGCGTGAAGATATCGGAATAATCGGGATCGGCAATGATACGGCATGCATCCGCGACGAGGCTCCTGCGCAAATTCTCATCCTCGACGCCGGCCGAATGCCTGAGCCAGGAGTCGGCGCGGTCGGAGCGTTCCTCGGGCGGCACGTCCGGCAGCCGCTCGAACAGCTGGTGGAGCAAACGGCCTCGCTCGGCAGCCGCGCGCATTTCAGGGCCGGGCGGCGGGTTAGCGACATCATCCTCACCAATCGCGGAGGGGGCAAGCGGCCGCGGCGGACGGGATTCCGGCGGTGCGGGACGGCCGAGCCACTCAGGCAGGACGCTGGATCGCGCAGTCTGGACAGCGGCTTGGGGCCTTGCCGCCACCTCCCCGCCACCGAACAGGCGCGAGCGGCCCCAGATTGGATGATCGGTCCACTCGCAGCCGAGTCCGTCCAGCGCGCGTTCGGCCGTGGCGTACCAGCTCGTGGGCGGCGGTCCGTTCCGGTCGGCGGGTCCCAATGAGCCGCCGATGAAAAGGCGCTCCTCGGCCCGAGTCATGCCGACATAGAGCAAGCGCCAATGTTCCTGGCGATCGAGCAGGTCCTGCGCCTCCAGCTGAGATTTGAGCGGTTCGCACAGCTCGTCCGAACGCGGACGGAAGATCGGCACGACAGGCCCCTGATCGCCGAGCCGGAGCTTGGCTGAGCCGCCTCGCGAGCGGGCCGGATCGACGCAGGCGTCGGCGAGGATCACGACCGGCGCCTGAAGGCCCTTCGAGCCATGGACCGTCATCACCCGCACCGCATCCA